>JBCDDI010000056.1:0-11685 GCA_039180365.1 Pseudomonadota bacterium | reverse complement strand
CCGGACCGGCTGATGCCGGGCGAACACTGCGCTTCCACCTCCAATCGGAATTTTGAGGGGCGCCAGGGGCATGGCGGCCGGACACACCTGGTCAGCCCCGCCATGGCTGCGGCGGCTGCCGTAAGTGGACACTTCGTCGATGTGAGGGACCTGTTGTGAGAGCGTTTACCACCGAAGCGGGCGTTGTGCTGCCCCTGGACCGAGTCAACGTCGACACGGATCAGATCATTCCCAAGCAGTTCCTGAAATCGATCCGGCGTACGGGCTTTGGCGACAACCTGTTTGACGGCTGGCGCTACCTGGACGAAGGGGACATGGGCATGACGCCGAACGAGCGTCAGATCAACCATGATTTCGTACTGAACGATCCCCGCTATCAGGATGCCCGCTTTCTCCTCGCCCGGGACAACTTCGGCTGCGGATCGAGCCGTGAACATGCGGTCTGGTCTCTCATGGAGTATGGCTTCCGGGCGGTGATCGCCCCGAGCTTTGCCGACATTTTCTTTAGCAACTGTTTTAAGAATGGTCTGTTACCAATTGTTTTAGATGAAAAAATAGTTGATGAGCTTTTCGAGCTTTCGCAAGGGGACGAGGCCGTCAGCTTTGCCGTGGATCTCCCCGGTCAACGTATCGAACTGCCAGATGGGCGCACCGTGGCCTTCGAGATTGACCCCAATCGCAAGACCACGCTGGTCAACGGGCTTGATGATATTGGCCAGACGCTGGGCCACGCCGATGAGATCCGCGCTTTCGAAGGCCGTCATCGCCAGGCCATGCCCTGGCTCTTCAGCCGCGAGGAGGCGGCCTCATGAGTGAATCCCAGAACATTCTTGTGCTCCCCGGCGACGGCATCGGCCCGGATGTGGTCGGTGTGGCCAGGACGGTCCTGGAACGGGTGGCCGGGCAGCACGGTCTCGCCCTCGAATTCAGCGAAGCCCTCGTTGGCGGAGCGGCCATCGACGCTACTGGCAGCCCCTTGCCCGCGGAAACGCTCGCTGCGGCCAAGGACGCCCGGGCGGTGCTGCTGGGCGCCGTTGGCGGACCGAAGTGGGACGATCTGCCGACCCCGGAACGCCCGGAACGGGGCCTGCTCGGGCTGCGCAGCGGTCTTGAGCTCTTCGCGAACCTGCGACCTGCGATCCTGTTTGAGCCGCTCGCCGCCGCCTCCTCGCTGAAGGCAGAACTGGTGGCCAATCTCGACATCCTCATCGTCCGTGAGCTCACCGGCGGCATCTACTTCGGTGAGCCCCGGGGTGTGGAGATCGTCGACAACGAACGTCGCGGCTTCAATACCTACGTCTACAGCGAACATGAGATCGACCGCATCGCCCGGGTCGCCTTCGATCTGGCGGGGAAGCGGGGCGGGCGCCTGTGCTCCGTAGACAAGGCCAATGTGCTCGAGGTCACACAGCTCTGGCGGGAAGTGGTGACAACGGTCGGCGGCGATTATCCGGCGGTCGAGCTCTCCCACATGTACGTCGACAACGCCGGTATGCAGCTTGTCCGTGCGCCGAAGCAGTTCGACGTTATCGTGACCGGCAACATGTTCGGGGACATCCTTTCGGACGTGGCCGCCATGCTCACGGGGTCTCTGGGCATGCTGCCATCGGCATCGCTTGCCGCTGACGGGAGCGGACTTTATGAACCGGTGCACGGTTCCGCGCCCGATATTGCCGGTCAGGATAAGGCCAACCCCCTCGCTACGGTCTTATCCGTGGCCATGATGTGCCGCTACAGCCTCGACGCACCGGGAGCCGCGGACGCCATCGAAAACGCCGTGCATCAGGTCCTCGATGCCGGTTTCAGAACGCCCGACATCGCCCCGGAAGCAGGGGGCGAGGGTATCGAAATCCTTGGCACCGAGGCCATGGGCCAGGCGGTGCTCGACGCCCTGGAGAAACAGCATGGCTGAAGCAAACGCCCCCCAAGCCTCGGAAGGTTTCGACGTTGCCGTGGTGGGAGCCACCGGCGCCGTTGGGGAAGCCCTCATCGAGATCCTCGAAGAGCGCAATTTTCCCGTACGTTCTCTGCATCTCCTTGCGAGTGAACGCTCAGAGGGCAAGCGGCTGCAATTCCGCGGTAGCAACATTATGGTCAAACGCCTTGATCAGTTCGATTTCAGCCAGGTGCAGATCGGGCTCTTCTCCGCGGGCGGTGATCTGTCGGCCGAATTTGCACCGAAGGCTGCCGCTGCGGGTTGCGTGGTCATCGATAACACGTCCCATTTCCGCTATGACGACGATGTGCCGCTGGTCGTTCCAGAGGTCAACGCCAACGCCATCAGCGGCTTTCGGGCCCGCAATATCATCGCTAATCCAAACTGCTCGACGATTCAGATGGTGGTTGCCCTGAAACCGCTGCACGACGCGGCCGGCATCGAGCGAATTAATGTGGCCACCTACCAGGCCGTTTCCGGCGCCGGGGCAGGGGGTGTGAAAGAACTTGCCGGGCAAACGGCAAATCTGCTGAATGCCAAGCCCATTGAACCGGACGTAATGCCGGTGCAGATCGCCTTCAACGCCATCCCGCAGATCGGCAACTTTCAGGACAACGGTTACACCCTGGAAGAGATGAAGATGGTCTGGGAGACGCACAAGATCCTGAGTCCCGCCATCCGCGTGAACCCCACCTGTGTCCGGATTCCAGTGTTTTTCGGTCACTCCGAGGCCGTGCACCTGGAATTTGCCCGCAAGCTGGGCGCTGCCGAGGCGCGGGACCTGCTGAACGGCGCCCCGGGTGTCACGCTCATGGACGATGCGGTACCGGGCGGTTATCCCACGGCGGTCGGGGAGGCCGCAGGCACCGATCCCGTTTTCGTTGGTCGCATCCGTGAGGATGTCTCCCATCCCAACGGTCTCAGCCTCTGGGTCGTTTCCGACAATGTCCGCAAGGGGGCGGCGCTGAACAGCATTCAGATCGCCGAGCTGCTGCTGCCGGAGCTCAGTGCTGCCTGAGCCACCGTGCGCCGAGCCGCGGCGACCGGGCGGTTCGGGCAGCCGACCAACTGATGAAAAAAAATGACAGTCGGTGCCCCGCAGGGCTGTCAAAACCCCAAAAAGAACTGCCATAATTGGTACTTACTGCAATTTTTGGTCTGTTCTTCTAGGTTAACGTTCGCCTACGGAACATGGATTTCCACGGGAACAGACCGCAGATGTTTAGAAACTTGCACAGGACGGCAGTGGGACAATCGCTTGTCGGGTTTTCTTCTGTTGGGGAGGATCACCCTTTTGCTCACGGCTTCAAGGCCGCCACGGCACCTGCTCCTGCAGGAGGCCGCGTGAGCCTGTTCACTGGTTTTATCGAATCATACAGAGGGGGCACCTATGCATAGGTTCTTGCTCATCCGGTCGCGCGCACGCCTTAAAGCCAGTGCGATCATCTTCAGCTTTCTGGCGGCGGCGGCAGCCCCGCAGAGCTGGGGCCTGGGACTAGGCGAGATAGAGCTGAATTCGGCCCTGAACCAGGAGTTCAACGCCACCATTGAGCTCTTTGACGCCGCGGGCCTCGAGCCCGGCGAGATCCTCGTCTCTCTGGGTTCCAGCGATGACTTCCAACGCGTGGGCGTTGAACGCTTCTTTTTCCTCACGGGCCTGACCTTTGAAGTCGGTTACGGCGCGAACGGCGATCCGCAGGTGGTTATCACGTCCTCCAGACCCATTACCGAGCCTTACCTCAATTTCCTTGTCGAAGTGCTCTGGCCCAACGGCCGGCTGCTCAAGGAGTACACGGTCCTGCTCGATCCGCCCACCTTCAGCGAAGCGCCAGCTCCCGCGGTGAGCGCCCCGGCGCAGAACCGTAGCGCTGCCAACAGCGGCCGCGTCCAGCGGGCACCGGCGCAGACGGGCACACGGGTGCAGGTTGCTCCCCGGGAAGCGCCCGCACCGGCGCCTTCGCCGCTGGATCGGGGCATCGAGGGTGACGAATATGGCATGACCGACCGCGGCGATACGCTCTGGTCCATCGCAAGCCGGGCCCGCCCATCAAATGGCGTCAGCGTTGAACAGACCATGCTTGCCATTGCAGAACTCAATCCCGATGCCTTTATCAACGGCAACATCAACCTCATGAAGGCCGGCTACGTGCTCAGGCTCCCTGACGAAGCTCAGGCCCAAGGCCTCTCTTCTGAGCAAGCCCTTGCCGAAGTCTCCCGGCAGGCCGACGAGTGGCTTGCCTACAACCGCGGTGAAGCCGTCGCCGAGCGCGACAGCCGCCCGGTACCGCAGGTTGCGGACCGCACCTCCGATCTGAGAAGCCCCGTAGATGCCAGTGCGGCAACGACCGCTGCAACCAGTGCACCGGCGAGCGATGGCGAGCTTCGCATCGTCGCGGAAGACGGCGACAGCACCACGGGTGTTGGTCAGGGTGGCAGCGGAGATCTGGCCGCAGCCCGAGAGGAAACTGATCGACTCGGCATGCAGGTCAGCGAACTGACCTATCAGCTCGATCGCGAAAAGGAAATCGCGAGCAACGAGATTGCCGTCAGGGACCGACAGATCGAGGTGAAAGACCAGCAGATCGCCGAGCTTCAGGCCCAGCTCGCTGCCGCCCAGCAGGGCGAACAGCCAGCCAGCGTGCCTCCGGCCCCCGCTACTACCCCCACGCAGAGTCAAAACCAGAGCACCCCAGCCGAAGCGGCCGCCCCCTGGTGGCAGTCGCCCATGGTGATGTATGGCGGTGCTGGTGCTCTGGTTTTGCTTCTGGTCGCCGGCATGATGGCAAGCCGCAAACGTCGTGCTCAGGAGGAAGAGAACGACTACTTCGATGCGGAAGAAGCCTTTGCCGAGGATGAACGGGTTGAACCGGCACTCGCCGAGTTCGATGAACCGGATGCCTACGAGGAAGACAGCCTCGATGCGACAGCGGAGGACGCCATTGAAGAAAGCTTCGATGACGAGGTGCAGGAATCGCAGACCAGCGATGTGATTGGTGAAGCCGACATCTATATTGCCTATGGTCGTTTTCCGCAGGCTATCGGCCTGCTCCTCGGCGTCCTGGAGGATGAGCCGGAACGAAACGATGTTCGTCTCAAGCTCCTCGAGGTCTACGCAGAAACCGGCGATCGCGCCGCCTTCGATCAGCACATGACCTCGCTCATCGAATACTGCGACGATGAAGATGCGCTGCTGACAGCTCGTGAGTTGGAAGGCCAGTTCGGCGAAGAAGCCATCACCCTCGACGACATGATGGCTGAGGAAGAACAGAACAACGCCACTGATGCGGCAGCAGCCGATGCGGATCTTGGTGACCTCGAGTTCGACACCAGCGACGCAACCGCCGAGGCGGATAGCGGTCTGGCTCTCGATGTGTCCGCCAAGGACGATATGGTGGTGCCGGAACCGGCGGCTGACGCCGAAGAAAGTCCCGCGGAGTCCGAGGAAAGCGCCCTCGACTTCGAGCTGGAGCTGGATGATCTCGACACCGGTGAAGCCGATGCGGCGTCGCCTGAGACCGAGGCGGAAGACGCTGGTGCCGGTGACCAACTCGGCGGTGATCTCGGCATCGACTTCAACCCCGATGCTGAGGAAAAGCCTGAAGACAATGGCATCGACTTTGAGGCAGCAAAGGACGAACTGTCCCTCGATAGTCTGGACACCAGCAGCGGTAGCGGTGGTTTTGGCGAAACGGAAGAGTTAACGATCGACGCGGACCTTGAGCAGGCCGCGGCGAGCATCAGCGGTGAAGCGGCGGACCTTGATGCGCAAACGGCCACCGACGACGGTGATCTCGCGCTCGAGACAGCCCCCAGTGCTGACAAAGATCCGCTCGACGACATCGCTTTTGAGAGCGCGACGGCGCAGAGCGAAGACGAATTCGATTTTGAGGATGAAGGCGACAGCGCAAACACCAAGCTTGATCTGGCCCGTGCTTACATCGACATGGGAGACGCCGACGGCGCCCGGGACATCCTTAAGGAAGTCCTCGACGAAGGTAACGCAGACCAGCAGCAGAAAGCGCAGTCCATGCTGGAGTCACTCTGATCGCCTGAGCGATGCGGATCGCGCTCGGGGTCGAATATGATGGGGCCGCCTTCAGCGGCTACCAGTTTCAAAGCCATGCCCCCTCTGTGCAGGGAGCCCTTGAGAAGGCGCTAAGTCAGGTTGCCGACGCTTTCGTGCGGATTGACGGTGCCGGGCGTACCGATGCGGGCGTGCATGCCACCGGACAGGTTGTTGCCTTCAATACCGACGCGGATCGGCCTCTGGTGGCCTGGCAGCGGGGCACCAACGCGCTCACCCCGGACGGGCTCGCGGTACGTTGGGTCAAACAGGTTGGCGAAGGCTTTCATCCCCGCTTTCAGGCGACGGCCCGGCGCTACATGTATCTCTTTGATGACTCCGGGGCGGCGAGTGCCCTGGTTCGCGGCCGTGCGGTAGCAACGAAACGCCTTAATGACGAGGCGATGCATCGGTCGGCCGCCGTATTGATCGGCGAGCAGGACTTTTCCGCCTTTCGTGCCTCAGGGTGCCAGGCGGCATCCCCCTGGCGCTGCGTACATCGGGTAGCCGTGCTCCGGGCCGGGAACTTTGTGGTGCTCGACCTCACCGCCAACGCGTTTCTGTTGCACATGGTGCGGAATATCGCCGGTACGCTCTGGCGGGTTGGTCTCGGTGAACGCCCGGAAGATTGGACCGGCGCGCTCCTCCAGGGCCGGGACCGGAACCAGGCAGCCCCCACGGCACCGCCAGACGGCCTCTATCTGGTTGACGTGCGATATCCGGATCAGGACTTTCCGCCGGGACGCCCGCCGCCGCTGCTGCAGGCCCTGGGAGGCCTGGAGCGCTTCTGAGACCGGCGGCTTGCGGCCTGATCTCAGTCCCTTGCGCTCTGGCCCCCGCGGCTTGCGGCTTAATTACAGTCGCTTGCGCTCTGGCGGACGTTCGCTAGACTACGCCGCTTTCTCGAATGCCCGAATGCCTACGCCTTTGGACGCCCAGGGTCGAACCCTTGTTAAAATCTGCGGCGTGACCCGTCCGGAAGACGCCGCGGTCGTCGCGGAGGCGGGGGCGGATGCGCTGGGTCTGAATTTCTACCCCGGCAGCCCGCGCTGCATCGACAGCACCGTCGCTGCAGGCATTGCTCGGGATCTTGCCGGCAGCATCTGCCGGGTTGGCCTTTTCGTAGACCCGACGCAAGCAGACGTCGAGGTGGTTCTCGAGACCGCAGGGCTCGACCTGTTGCAGTTCCATGGCAACGAAGACGACGCGTTCTGTCGGTCCTTCGGAATGCCCTACATGAAGGCGCATCGGGTGCGCGGTCCGCTGCCCCCGGAGGAACTGTCCGAGCGCTACCCGGCTGCCTGCGCTCATCTTCTCGATGCTTACGTACCGGGTCAGCACGGCGGCACCGGGCAGACCTTCGATTGGGAGCACTTTCCCGTCGGAAGCGATCTGCAGCTGGTGCTCGCAGGTGGCTTGGATCCGGACAATGTGGCCGCGGCCGTGGCGCGTCTCGAGCCCTGGGCAGTCGATGTAGCCGCCGGTGTGGAAGGCGCCGATAAAGGCATAAAGGATCCGGGACGGATCAGGGCCTTCATGGAGGCCGTAGGAGAAGCTGACGCGCGGCGCCAGCAAACATGATTAAGAGGTAACACTGTGGCAGGTGCGAACAGATATGAGCAGCCCGTAGCCGGACACTTCGGCCAGCACGGGGGCCGTTTCGTGGCGGAAACCCTCATGCACGCGCTCGAAGAGCTGGCGGAGCTCTATGACTCGCTGGCCGGTGATCCGGCCTTTCAGGAGGAGCTCCACGAAGACCTCACGAACTATGTGGGCCGACCGACGCCCCTCTATCACGCTGAGCGCCTTTCCGCAGAACTCGGCGGCGCGCAGGTTTATCTCAAGCGCGAGGACCTGAACCACACCGGTGCGCACAAGGTAAACAACTGTATCGGCCAGGCGCTCCTCGCCAAGCGTATGGGCAAGCCGCGCGTCATCGCGGAAACCGGTGCCGGCCAGCATGGCGTTGCCACCGCCACCGTGGCGGCCCGCTTGGGTCTCGAGTGCCAGGTTTACATGGGGGCTGAAGACGTTAAACGGCAGAGCCTTAACGTCTATCGCATGAAGCTCCTCGGCGCGGAGGTTATCCCGGTTCAGTCCGGCTCCCGCACCCTGAAGGACGCCTTGAACGAGGCGATGCGCGACTGGGTGACCAACGTCGACAATACCCACTACATCATCGGAACCGTTGCCGGCCCGGATCCTTATCCGCGTCTGGTCCGGGATTTTCAGGCGGTGATCGGTAAGGAAACGCGCGCCCAGTGCCTCGAGCGCCTTGGCCGGCTACCGGATGTACTCGTTGCCTGCGTCGGCGGCGGTTCCAACGCCATCGGTCTCTTCCATCCCTTCATCGATGATGCCGATGTGCGTCTGGTTGGCGTTGAGGCGGGCGGCTCCGGCGTCGAAACCGGCCTGCACGCGGCGCCGTTGAATGCCGGTAAGGTCGGCGTGCTGCACGGTAACCGCACCTACCTGATGCAGGATGACGACGGGCAGATCATCGAGACCCATTCCATTTCTGCGGGTCTCGACTACCCCGGCGTGGGTCCAGAACACTCCTATCTGAAAGACATCGCCCGGGCTGAATACGATTCGGTCACCGACGATGAAGCCATGGCCGGATTCCGCCTGCTGAACAGCACGGAAGGCATACTGCCCGCCCTCGAGTCGAGCCACGCCATCGCCTGGGTCATGAAACACGCACCCACCATGGACCGCGACGCGACGATCGTCATCAATCTGTCTGGACGGGGTGACAAAGACATACTGACCGTGGCTGAGTTGGACGGCATCAAGCTGTGAGCCGTTTGACCACGCGATTTGCCGCTTTGAAGGAGGAGGGGCGCAAGGCGCTTACCACCTTTATTACCGCCGGTGATCCGGACCTTGCGGCCACGGTGCCGGCCCTGCATCGCCTGGCCGAGGCCGGTGCCGATGTGATCGAACTTGGTGTGCCGTTCTCCGATCCCGAAGCCGAAGGTCCGGCGATTCAGGCCTCCTCAGAGCGGGGCCTGGCGAATGGCACCACGCTTTCAAAGTGCATCGACATGGTGCGCGAATTCCGCAACACAGACGACGCAACGCCCATTGTGCTCATGGGGTATCTCAATCAGATCCTCGCCATGGGTCCGGAAGCCTTTGCGGAAACGGCGGAGCAGGCCGGCGTGGATGGTCTCATCATGGTTAACCTGCCGCCGGAAGAAGCACCGGCCCTGAAGGCTGCGCTGGGCAGCCGCGATATGGACCTGATTTTCCTCGTCGCTCCAACAACGACGAACGAACGTCTCGGCGATATCCTCGAGCAGGCCTCGGGCTTCGTTTACTACGTTTCCCTCAAGGGCATCACCGGCGCCGACCATCTTGACGTCGACTCGGTGGCGGAGCGGGTGCGGGAGATTCGAGCCGGAACAGATCTGCCCGTGCAGGTGGGCTTCGGCATCAAGGACGCTGCTTCCGCCCGGGCCGTTGCCGCCCATGCCGATGGCGTTGTTATCGGCAGTGCCCTGGTGCGAACCATGGGCTCTGAGGCCGATGCCGGGGCCCGCCTGGATCAACTCGGGTCTCAGGTCACTGAGCTCCGCCAGGCTCTCGATGCCTGACCTGAGCGCACGCTCGCTCGATGAGTGGCTTGGCTATATCGACAGCGTGCACCCGCAGAACATCGAGATGGGCCTCGAGCGCGTCCGCGCGGTGGCCGCTGAACTCGACGTACTTACGCCGGCGCCAAAGACGATCATCATTGCCGGCACCAACGGTAAAGGGTCCACAACGGTTGCCCTCGAGCAGCTCTTCCTGGCGGCCGGTCTGCGCACTGGCGCAACCTTGTCTCCCCACGTTACGAGCTTTAATGAACGCGTGCGTCTCAACGGCGCCGAGGTGGACGACGCCACCCTCACCAAGGCCTTTGCTCGTATCGAAAGCGCGCGACTCAAAGTGCCGGGAGGCCCGCTGGCGCTGACCTACTTTGAATTCTCGGCCCTGGCAGCTCTGGAAGTCTTCAAAGGGGCGGCGGTGGACGTTGCCCTGCTGGAGGTTGGTCTTGGCGGTCGCCTCGACGCTTTCAACATCGTCGACGCTGACCTCGCTATCGTCACCAGTATCGGCCTGGATCATCAGGAGTATCTCGGCAGCGACCTGGAAGGTATCGGTCGGGAAAAGGCGGGCGTGTTCCGCGCCGGGCAGCCCGTGGTACTCGGCGCGGTCACGGAGTCTGTCTTTGACGCTGCGGCCGCCCTCGATTGCAGCGTCCACGCTCTGGGTCGAACCTTCAGGGTTGAGGAACGGGCGGCGAGTTGGGATCTGCTTCCCGACGATGGCCCGTCTTGCAGGGGTATCACTCGCGGGGCGCTCGCGGCGGTGAACTGCGCGCTCGCCCTGACTGCTGCTCGACTGCTGCTGCCGGTGGATGCGGTTGATCCGCAAGCCACGGCGCGAGCCTGTCTGCCGGGCCGTATGGAGCGCTTCGATTACGAAGATGCAGAGGTCTTTCTCGATGTGGCTCACAACCCGGCAGGTGCCGCCTTCCTCGCCCGGGAACTGGCGGCCCGGCAGGGGGACAGACGTTTTGTTGCCATCATCGGGGCGCTGGCGGACAAGGATGCTGCCGGGGTGGTCTCAGCCCTCGGCGACCGGGTGCGAGCCTGGGTCACCGTTTCAACGCCAGGGCTCCGCGGTGAAGGCGCCGCTGCGCTCGCCGCCCGGCTTGGCGTGCCGGCGACGGTGGCGCCGGGCATGGCAGAGGCCCTGGATCTCGCTTGCTCGTTGCGAGCGCCTGGGGATGGTATTCTCGCCCTTGGATCGTTCTCTGCGGTGGAGCAGGCCAGAGCGTTGTTGAGTGATCACCAGCTGGTGTCTTCCTGATGGCAAGCAAGCCGGCGAAAACCGGCGACGATGCCCTGAAACCGATGGACGAACAGACGCGCTACCGGGTCACCGGCAGCCTCTTTCTCCTGGCCGTGGCCGTTATCGTGTTCCCGATGCTCTTTGATGGTGCCGGTCTCGAGCGCCTCGAACTTGAACCCCTGGATGTCGCGCAGGAGACGCCCAACATCGAAAGCCTTGAAGACGTTGCCCCGGCATCGGACGTCAGCGAGCGCGCTGCTGCGCTGGCTGACACCGTGGATGCGGGCGGATTTCAAACTGATGCCACCGGGACCCGCTTTGGCGAGCCCGTGCTGTCGCGAGCCGAAGCCGAGACGAGCGTCTGGGCAGTACAGGTGGCGAGTTTCGGGGAAGAGGCAAACGCCTTGAAACTCCGAGATGAACTTCGCAGTGATGGCCGGGAAGCGTTCATCAGTACCGTCCGTCAGGGCGACGAGGTGTTGAGTCGGGTTGCGGTAGGACCGTTTCTCGATGAGGCGGAAGCGCTGCGCCTGCGCGATGCGCTCAGCGACGACCTCGATCTCGACACCCGCGTCGTGGCGTTTTCTAACTGAGGCCGGCTGAGCAGACTCATGGCAACGGCGGATATTGTCATTCTCATCATCGTGCTGCTGTCTTCGGTGATCGGGCTGGTGCGCGGCCTCTTTAAAGAGTTGCTGTCGCTGGTGGTCTGGTTTGCGGCCATCGCCCTGGCCCTCTATTTTTCAGATACCCTCGGCGCCCGGCTTGTTGATCAGATTGCCGACGAATCCTTCCGCACGGTTATTGCGTTCTTCATCATCTTTCTCGCCGTGCTCATTCTCGG
>JBCDDI010000055.1:0-11761 GCA_039180365.1 Pseudomonadota bacterium | reverse complement strand
GAACTGGCCGGTGCGGCAACGGCTGCTGCGATCTCGCGGTTCGGCACAGTCGCCGTGCTGCTGATCTACATCACCCGCGGCGGGCTCATCGGAACAAGCAGCCTTTTCGAAGGCATCGGTGACTCCTGTCGGAGAATTCTGCACATCGGCTTACCGGCTATGGCCACCCAGCTCATCGGCCCTGTTTCTGGCGCGCTGATCACACGCCTGCTGGCGGGCCACGGCGAAGCAGTGGTTGCCGGATTCGGCGTCGCCACCCGGATCGAAGCGGTTGCTGTGATGATTCTCTTTGCGCTGTCAGCCAGCATCGGCCCCTTTGTCGGGCAGAACTGGGGCGCAAAGGAAGCGGGGCGCGTGCGGGAAGGGCTGCGGGTGACCTACCAGTTCTGTATCGGCTGGGGGCTTCTGATTGCGATACCGCTGATACTCTTCGGAACCGCCCTGTCGTCGCTCTTTGACAGCTCCGCAGAGGTGATCGGAACTTCCGCTTTGTATCTTGCCGTTGTGCCCTGGTCCTATGGGCTCTGGGGCGTCCTCATGATGGCATCCGCATCCTTCAACGCGCTCGGCAAACCACTGCCGTCCACTGCGCTGTCATTCTCGCGAATGTTCATCCTTTACCTGCCACTCGCCCTGCTGCTGAATCAGCTCTATGGCTATCACGGAATCTTCATCGCAACCGCGATAAGTAACGTCGCTATGGGTATGCTCGGTTATCTGTGGTTCAAACGGCGTTTCTTTCCAGGTGCTGCTTAGACGCGTCCTGACGATTCCCGCCTACCTGGCGCTGACAACTCTGTTCACGGCGTTGGCGCCTCTGTTGCTGATTCTCGCCTGGCTTGCCAGCTTCCTGCCGTCTTGTCGTGGTGCCGTGCCGACCCTCGGCCTCATGCTTGGCTACTTCTGGTGCGAGACCATCGGAATCCTGGTGTCCTTCTATCTCTGGCTGAGGCACAGGGACCCTGAGGCGTTCCTCACTGCCAACTACGACCTCCAGTACTGGTGGGCAAACACCCTCAAGCGGATCATGGAGCGCCTCTACCGAGTGACCTTCGAGATCACCGGGGCGGAAGCGTTGGATGGCGAGGGGGCGATCATGTTTCCACGGCATGTCAGCCTCGCGGACACCTTCATTCCCATGGTGTTCTACGCCATTCCAAAGGCGATCCGTCTGCGCTATGTACTGAAGCGCGAACTGCTGCTCGATCCCTGCCTCGACATCGTCGGCAACAGACTCCCCAACTTCTTTGTCGATCGAGGCGGCCAGGATACGGAGCGCGCCGTCGCGGGCGTTGGCGCTCTCACGGCCGACATGAAAGCCGATGAAGGACTCCTGCTTTATCCAGAGGGCACTCGCCACTCTGCCACCAAAGTCGCTGCACTGGCCAAGCGCTGGGCCGACCGTCCGGAACTTCTGGCGCAGCTGGAGCGCTGGAAAAGCCTGCTGCCGCCACGCATCGGCGGAACCCTCGCGGCCCTTGAAAACAATCCCGGCAAAGACCTGATCTTCTGTGCCCACGTGGGCTTTGAGGGCTCCACGCATTTCAGCAACCTGATCAACGGTGCCTGGCGGGGCGCACGCATACGCATCCACTTCTGGCGTATTCCCTTCGCCGATATCCCACGGAGCGTCGCCGCGCGCAAAGAAGCGTTCTTTGCGGAGTGGGACAAGGTAAACCAATGGGTTAGCCTCCATCTCGAGGACCCGGCAACCGGCACCCGCTGAGCGGCTCGGCCGCTGGCCGGAATCAGAACTGGGCAAAAAGGGGAGAGGGATGACGGGCGTTTATCGCATGCACGCACCTGGCGCACCGAACGTTATGGTGTGGGAGGAAGAAGACCTCGGGGCGCCTGGCCCCGGTATGGTCCTGGTCCGCCACTCGGCCATCGGCCTGAACTACATTGATACCTATCACCGCAGCGGCCTCTATCCACTGCCGCTGCCCACCCGCCTGGGGGTAGAAGCGGCGGGCGTTGTCGACGCCGTTGGCGAAGGCGTTACGGATCTCAAGGTCGGTGACCGGGTCGCCTACGCAGGCGGACTTGGGGCCTATGCCGAAGCGAACATCATGCCCGCCGGGCGCCTGGTTCTGTTGCCGGATGGCGTCAGCGAAGAACTCGCCGCGGCAAGTCTGCTGAAAGGCCTCACTGCGGCTTATCTGTTAACCCAGACTTATCCCGTAGCTGCCGAGCACAGGATCCTGGTGCACGCAGCAGCCGGCGGTGTTGGACTCATTCTCTGCCAGTGGGGAGCACACCTCGGCGCCACCGTCATCGGTACCGTGGGCTCCGATGAGAAAGCGGCGCTGGCTCGAGAAAACGGCGCCGATCACACCATTCTCTACCGGACGGAAAACGTTGCCGAACGCGTGCGGGCGCTTACAGAAGGTGCAGGCGTCAACGTTTCCTACGACTCTGTGGGCAGGGATACTTTCCAGGCCTCTCTCGAAAGCCTCGCACCGCTCGGGATGTTCGTGAGCTATGGCAACAGCTCGGGCAACGCACCGGATGTACCGCCACACGAGCTGCAGAACCGCGGCTCGCTGTTCTTCACCCGCCCCTCCCTCGCGCACTACACGGCAAGTACAAGCGCCCTTCGTGCGCTCGCCGACCAGTTCTTCGGATTGCTTGCCGACGGCACCGTGAAGATCCACATCAATCAGCACTACCCCTTGAGCGACCTGGTGAAAGCCCATGAAGACCTGGAAGCGCGACTCACGACCGGCTCGACGGTCATTCTTCCCTAGTCCGGTGCTCTAAAGGCAGACGACCTCATGAACAAAGAACAATTCTTCGCGAACGCCCGCCGGGACCTGCCAGGCCCCCTGGCCGGCGTTCGGGTGGTGGAAGCAACCACAACCTGGGCCGGACCCATGGCCGGCTGTCTGCTGGGCGACTACGGCGCCGATGTCATCAAGATTGAACATCCGGATGGCGAGGTGATTCGGCGACTGCCGCCGTTGATTCCCGACTCAACGAATACGGTGGCCAACGAAACCGTCAATCGGAACAAACGCAATCTCAGTCTCGAGCTGCGAAGCCCGTCGGGCCGGGCGCTGTTTCTGAAGCTCTGCGAAACGGCGGACATTGTCGTTGAGAACTTCAAACCCGGTACGCTCGCCGATTGGGGTGTCGGCTACGAAGACGTCCGCGCCGTCAAACCGGACATCGTGTTTGTCTCCGTCAGCGGCTACGGGCAGTTCGGGGAACTCTCTGACCGCGTCGGCTATGACCCGGTTGCTCAGAACTATTCGGGATTCACTTCGCTGAATGGCGATCCGGATGGCGGCCCGGTCAAAGCACCCACGTTTCTCGGTGACGACATCAGCGGTCTTCATGGCGCCCTGGCTGCCATGGCAGCGCTCCGGCATCGCGATCAGACCGGAGAAGGTCAACATGTGGACGTCGCCCTCGTCGACAGTCTTGTCTACCAGAGCGACGGCTTCCCGACCGCTGGTGCGCTCGGTATCGACCTGCCCCGCTGGGGAAACCAGTTCGGCATCGCCGCGCCGGTCAACGCGTACCCCTGCACAGACGGGCAAGCCTTTGCGGGCGTGCTGCTCGACAGCCATTGGCGCGTGCTCACGGAACTCCTGGGGCGGGAAGATCTGGCCGATCTCGATCTGGCGAGCCGCATCGGCCGTCGCGACGATCTCGACGCGCTGCTGGCAGCCTGGTGCGCCACACGCAGCGTCGCCGAAGTGGTAGACATCTTCGCCGAGCGTGGCTTGCCCGCCTGCAGAGTAAACAGCTTCGCCGACGTTGCCGGAGACAGCCACGTGCGCTCCCGGGACATGCTGCAGACTGTGGATATCGACGGACAACCCGTGCCCCTTGCGGCACCACCCGCCAACTTCTCACGCACGCCAACAGCCATCCGCAGTCGCGCCCCCGCTATCGGCGAGCATAACGCGGAGATTCTGGCGGAACTGGGCTATGAAGCTGACGCCATCGAGCGACTGATCGCCGATGGCGTCATTGGTCCCACGGACGGCTAGCGCCGGGCGAGACCTGCGGCTTCAGGCAGGGTCAGCGATCTTCAGCATCTGTTTACCGATGTTTTTCCCGGTGAACAGCCGATTCAGGGTCGCGGGAATATTCTCGAAGCCTTCCTGCACATCGTCTCGATGCACAAGCTCTCCGCTCTGCATCCAGCCGGCAAGGGCCGCAGCGCCCTCACCGAACCGATCCATGTAGTCGATGACGATGAAGCCTTCCATCCGCGCGCGCATGACCACCAGGTTCATGAGGTTCGTCGGCCCCGGTTGCGGCTCCGTGGCGTTGTAGTTGGCGATACCGCCGCAAAGCACGACCCGAGCTTTCATATTGATGTGATTGAGGGCCGCTTCGAGAATGTCGCCGCCAACGTTGTCGAAGAATACGTCCACCTTATTCGGGCAGAGCTCGCCGATGCGGGCATCCACGTCCTCGGACTTGTAGTCGATCACATCGTCAAAGCGGGCGACTTCCTTCAGCCACTGGCACTTCTCCGCGCCGCCGGCGATGCCGATCACCCGACAACCCTTGATGCGGGCGATCTGCCCGGCCACCGAGCCGGTAGCGCCCGCGGCGCCCGATACCAGCACCGTTTCTCCCTCTTTCGGCTCACCGAGATCAAGCATGCCGAAATAGGCGGTCTGACCGGTGGTGCCAAGCACTCCGAGCGCCATCTGCGGCGTCACACCTTCCGGCAGCTTTGAGAGCCCAAGGCCACCGGCAGCGCCATCCACCACCAGGTAGTCCTGCCAGCCGCCCAGAGTCTGGACGAGGTCGCCCACGGCGTGGTCGTCATGGTTCGACTCGACCACCTGCGCCACAGCCCCGGCGCGCATGGGTTCGCCGATAGCCACCGGCGGCATGTAGCTCTCGCGGTCTTCCATCCAGCCGCGCTGGGTCGGGTCGAAGGAAAGATAAAGATTGCGCAACAGGACCTGCCCGGGACCGGGCTGGGGTATCGGCTCTTCCCGATATTCAAAATTTTCTTCGGTCACCACACCAAAGGGCCGCTTTGCCAGTAGCCACTGTCTATTACTGTTCATTGCTGGTTGCCTCCTCACAAATTATGGCGGCGCGCTCGCTCAGCTTGTTTCCTTACCCTGCGTTGCGCGCATCAACCTCACCCTGCCCCGAGCGGTCTGCTAACATGCCTTGAAGTAAGAGGAGGCGCAATGAGCGATCTGGCTTTCGCATCCGCCACCGAACTCGCGGCGGCTATCCAGAACAAGACTATCTCCGCCGTGGAGCTCCTCGAGCTCTACCTGGCTCGCGTTGACCGCTACAACGAAGCGCTCAACGCCATCGTCTTCGAGATTCGCGAAGAAGCCCGCGAGGCCGCCGCCGCGGCAGACCAGGCCCTCGCTGCGGGCGACGCCATGGGACCACTGCACGGCGTTCCCATGACCATCAAAGAGTCCTATAACGTCGCCGGCACGCCCACAACCTGGGGCAACCCGGACTGGAAAGACAACATCGCCGACGAGGATGCCGAGGCGGTGAAGAAGCTCAAGGACGCCGGTGTTGTGCTTTTCGGCAAGACCAACGTGACCCTCGCCCTTGCCGATTTCCAGAGCTACAACGAGGTCTACGGCACCACAAACAATCCCTACGACCATGAGCGCATTCCCGGGGGCTCCTCCGGAGGCTCCGCAGCGGCGCTTGCGGCCGGGCTCACGGGCATCGAAGCCGGCTCCGACATCGGCGGTTCAATTCGTAACCCGGCACACTTCTGCGGCATCTTCGGCCACAAACCGACGCACAATCTGCTCTGGATTCGCGGTCATTCACCGCCGGGGGATCTGCGCAGCAAGCCGGACATCTCCGTGATCGGGCCCATGGCCCGCTCTGCAAAGGACCTCGACACGGCGCTGCGCCAGATGGCCGCACCTGACCCGATCATGGCACGGGGTTACCAGCTGGCGCTGCCAGAGCTCCCTGCTCCGGGTCTTAAAGGCTTGAAAGTGGCCGTTTGGAGCGACGACGAGCAGTGCCCCGTCGATAAAGAAGTACGGGATCGCGTGGAGCAGGTCGCGGCGGCCTGTCGGGATGCGGGGGCAACGGTCCATGACGATGCGCGTCCAGCCTTTACGGCCGAACACTCCCACGAGACCTACCAGAACCTGCTCCAGGCAACGATGGCCGCGCGCATGCCGGACGAGGACTACGAAAGCCTGAAGCGCTATGTGGACAATCTCGAAGCCGGCGATGACAGCCCCGCGGCAACCGTGCTCCGTGCCCAGGTAGCAAGCTTCAAGGACTGGAAAGCGCACAACGAGCTTCGCGACCATCTGCGCTGGAAGTGGCACGAGTTCTTCGGCGACTACGATGTGCTCATCACACCGATGATGCCGACGGCCGCCTTTCCTCACGATCAACGTGACTTCGGCGAGCGGACGATTCAGGTCAACAACGAAGAGCGGCCCTACTTCGAGCAGGTTTTCTGGGCAGGACTCACCGGTGTTTCCTACCTGCCGAGCACGGTCATCCCAACGGGACTCAATCCCGCAGGGCTACCGATCGGTGTGCAGATTGTCGGCCCGGAATACGGCGACCTCATTACCATCGGCGCCGCCAGCGCCCTCGAGGAGCAAGGCTTCCGCTTCGAGCCACCGCCCGCCTACCGTTGATCTCATGGCTGCGACAACCGCGGAGGCGCACCCGAACATTGCGCTGATCAAGTATTGGGGCAAGCAGGCAGGGCCCGGCAACCGCCCGGCCACGCCATCCCTTTCGATCACGTTGGATACGCTCGCCTCCACCACCACCGTTGCCGATGCGGAGGCCGACCGCATTGTCCTCGACGGCGAGGCAACCAGTGATCCGAAGATTGCCGCCTGCCTGGCTATGCTCCGGGAAGACTACGAGCTCGACCCGCTGGAGATCACCAGCGCTAACAACTTCCCCACCGCCGCAGGACTCGCCTCGTCTGCTTCTGGCTTTGCGGCACTGATTACCGCCATCAATGCGCACGCTGATCTCGGGATGAGCGATGAGCTGCGATCCGAGTACGCGCGGCGGGCTTCGGGGTCCGCGGCCCGTTCCATCTACGGCGGCTTCGTGGGACTTAAGGAGCCGGAATGGATCGCCGAACCGCTCCTCGATGCGGCTGAATGGCCCCTCGAGGTGGTTATCGCGATCACCGATGCAAATCGGAAGAAAGTTTCGTCTTCTGCAGGCATGGGCGTCTCGGAAGCGACCTCGCCCTACTACGAGGCCTGGGTGCGCAGCACGGCTGAAGACTACCTTGCCGCCTTTGCTGCGCTGCAGAGCCGCGATTTTGAGAGGCTGGCGGTGTTGTCAGAGTCGAGCTGCCTGAAGATGCACGGCGTCATGCAATCGAGCCTGCCGCCGATGATCTACTGGCGCCCGGCGAGCGTTGCCTGCATGCACGAAGTGCAGGCCCTCAGGGCTGAAGGGGTACCCGTGTTCTTCACCATGGATGCGGGACCCCAGGTGAAGGCCGTCTGCCTCCCGGAAGCCTCCGACAGTGTCGCCGAGCGACTGTCGGCGCTGACCGGGGTGCTGGCCACCCATCGGGTGGGGCTTGGCGGTGGAGCCAGACTCCTCAGCCAATGATCACCTTCGAAGCACCTGGCAAGGCCGTGATCTGGGGAGAGTACGCGGTGCTGGCCGGCGCACCGGCGCTGGTCATGGCAGTGAACCGCTATGCCGAATGCCGCATCGACGTGACTGGAAATCACTGGGCGCTGCAAAGCTCAGGCTTTAATGCGCACACAGAACTCAGCCTCGAAGAACTGCTGGCTAGCCCCAGTACCGGCGGTCTCACCGGTTTGGTGAAAGCCATCTTCGAAGCTTACGGGAATCCGCCGGCGCCGGACGGAGTTGTGGTCAATACAGACACCAGCACCTTCCATGCAGACGGCAACAAGCTCGGCATCGGTTCCAGCGCGGCCATCTGCACGGCAAGCTGCGCGGCCTTTGCGGAACTTTTCGGCGAGACCTTCACAGAACGTCGGGCGCTCGCGGCGCACCAGAGCCTCCAGGGGAAGGCAGGCAGCGGGCTCGACGTTGCTGCCGCCTGCCACGGCGGCCTCATTCGCTTTCAGAAGGGTGAAAGCGCCCAGGTAGACTGGCCTCGGACGCTGCATTACCAGTTTCTCTGGGCCGGCCACAGCACCAGCACGGTCAATCACGTGGCGGCTTTCAATCGCTGGCGGGCAGATGGCACGCCGGCCCCGCTGGCGTCCCTTTGCACTGCCTCAGAGGCGCTCTTCGAAGAACTCTCCTTCGAGCGCTTGGAAGCTTACGTGGATGCCCTTCGCCGCATGGATCAGGAAGCAGGTCTGGGCATTTTCGGGCCCGTTCACGAAGGCTTGTTCGGCCTTGCAGTTGACGCCCAAGTAGTCTACAAACCGTGCGGCGCTGGCGGGGGCGACATTGGTATCGCCGTCAGCGACAATCCGACTGCTCTTGACGAGTTCCTCACGCTGGCGCACCGACACTCGGTACAGCCTCTGGACCTGGAGATTGCTGCTCATGGCGTCCACAGAATCGGCCCCTAGCGGCTCCCGAATCCCGAATTTCTTCAAGATGACCGTTGCTGAGCGCATCACCGCGCTCCGGGAACGTGAGCTTCTCAGTGAAGAAGATGTCCGGGCTCTCGCGACTGCCGACCACACGCTACGCCTCGCCGTGGCAGACAAGATGATCGAGAACGTTGTAGGCGTCTTCGGCCTGCCCATGGGCCTTGGCCTCAACTTCCTGATCAATGGGCGCGACTACGTGATCCCCCTTGTGGTTGAAGAGCCATCTATCGTCGCCGGGCTGTCCGGCGCGGCCCGCATGGCGCGGCTCGGGGGCGGTTACACCGCCAGCAGCACAGATCCGATCCTCATCGGCCAGGTCCAGACCGTAAACGTCAGCGATCCGGATCAGGCGATGGAAGACCTGCTGGCCCAGAAGGAAGAAATTCTGGCCCTTGCCAACAGCCTGCACCCGAAGATGGTCGCTCGCGGCGGCGGCGCCCTGGACATCGAAGTCTTCCGGCATCATGCCCCGGAAGACGGCAGAGAAATGGTGGTGCTGCACCTGCTCGTAGACACCCGCGATGCGATGGGCGCCAACCTCGTCAACACCATGTGTGAAGGCGTGGCTTCGCTTGTGGAGACCATCACCGGCGGCAAAGTTTTCCTGCGGATCCTCTCGAACCTGACAGACCGCGCGGTAGCGACGGCCAGCGTGCGCATCCCGGCCAAAAACCTGGAAGGCAAAGGCTTCACCGGGGAAGAGGTGCGCGATGGCATCATTCTCGCCACGGATCTCGCCACCGTGGACCCGTACCGGGCCACCACGCATAACAAAGGTGTGATGAACGGGGTGGACGCAGTGGCTATCGCCACCGGCAACGACTGGCGCGCCATTGAATCTGCGGCCCACGCCTTCGCCGCACGCGACGGCCAGTACCGCTCCCTGACCCGCTGGTTCGCCAACGAAAACGGCGATCTCTGTGGGGAGATCAAGATCCCCATGAAGGTGGGCACCGTGGGTGGCAGTTTAGAGACCAACGCGAGCGTCCGGATCAATCATCGACTTCTCGGTTCTCCGAACGCGACAGAACTCGCCGGCATCATGGCGACCGTGGGCCTTGCCCAGAACTTCGCCGCCCTGCGCGCACTATCGACGGACGGCATCCAACAGGGTCACATGACGCTGCACGCCAGAAGTGTGGCCAGCACGGCTAACGTCCCGGAAGACCTCTTCGACGATGTCGTGGAAGCGCTCATTGAATCCGGCGAAATCAAAGTCTGGAAGGCACAGGAGATCGCGAAAAACCTGGCCAGACGCACCGTTGTCCCGGAACACGGTGAACGCAGCTCAGCCTGCGGCAAGATCATCCTCCTCGGCGAGCATGCGGTGGTGTACGGCCGACCGGCTATCGCCCTGCCGATCCCCCTGGCCGTGGAAGCGCTCGTTCGTAAGGGCGGCAGCGGCATCGACCTGGTGATCCCACGCTGGGGCCTCGAGCAGAAGGTAATGGCCGGCAGCGGCCAGGGCCTCTCCGGCATCCTCTATTACATCCTTGAACAGCTGGAACTCGATCAGGAGGACATGACCATCGAGGTCATCCCCCATGTGCCTCGCGCCATGGGTCTCGGCGGCTCCTCAGCCTTGGCTGTCGCGATCATCCGCTCAGTGGATGCAGCCTTTTCCCTGGGCCTTTCCAGCGACCGGATCAACAGTCTCGCCTACGAGTGCGAAAAGGCCGCGCACGGCACGCCTTCCGGCATCGACAACACTATTGCTACCTACGGCACCCCGCTGCTCTATCAGCGCAATGCCACAGACGACGATGCCACCGGCGACGCGGATGCCCGCTTCGACACCATCAAACTCGGCGAACCCGTACCGCTGGTTATTGGCATCACTGGCCGCGAGAGCCTGACGGCCAACACGGTAGCGCGCGTCCGCCAGGCCTGGGAAACGCATCAGCCGCGCTACGACGGCATCTTTGATCAGATTGCCACGCTCACGCGGCACGGTGTGGACGCCCTGAAGGACGGTCACTTCCGGGAGCTCGGCGAGCTTATGAACCTCTGCCACGGTTATCTCAACGCGCTGCAGCTGTCCACGCCGGAGCTCGAAGAGCTTGTGCACATCGCCCGAGCGAACGGCGCTCTCGGCGCCAAGCTCACCGGCGGCGGCGGTGGTGGTTCGATGATTGCGCTGTGCCCGGACAGCCAGGATCAGGTGGCGGCCGCTATGGAGGCCGCGGGTTATAAGACCTTGCGGGTGACGACGAGCTAAAGCTCAGCGAGCGCGAGATGCGAAATGTCCGGGGCCTGAGCGGCCACCGGTAACGGCGCCGGGGCAAGGTCGGCGCCCACTTCAGCCAGTTCGAAATCGATCTCTCTAAGCTCGGCAACAGCGGCGGGCTGCCGCTCAAGCAGCAGGTCTTCGCCCACCTCGGCCAGCTCAAAATCCACTTCCGCCACCTGCGCCAGGGGTGCCTCTGCGGGCTCGCGGAGCGTCACGCCAACTTCGGCTACCTCGTAGTCGGGCGCATCAATCTCCAGTCTCGGTTCGTCCGGCGGCGGGAAATAACTGTTGATGACCTCAAAATCGGGCGCATCGATTTCCGCGGCGACTGCGGCAAAGCCCTTGGCTGACGAGGTTTCTGCAGGTTCCGCAGCGTCGCCAAGACGTTCGGAGAGGGGCACGCGCTTCCGCGTTTTTTGCTCGGCGACAGAATCCGCCACAGGGGAAGGATCCGGGGCTGCAGCCGGATCAGCGTCTGCCGGGGCTTCCTGCTGCACGCGCAGCCGGCCGCCAGCCTCTTTGAAGAGAGTCTGGTAGCGCGCGGCGGTGTTCCGGTCCACATCACGCTTCAACACGATGGGCTTTCCGGAGAAGAGCTTCGCAAGGCGCGCATCATCGAGCTTCAGGAGCTCGGTGAGACGGCGTTTTACCACCGCCTTATGCTGGCCTTCGAGGATCTCGCCACGGAATACCAGACGATACCTTTCGTCCATAACCCTATCTTAGCTCAGCTGCCCGCTCTCGGCGGCGCCTGCGCTGGCGGAACCACGATTGCTTCTCACTAAAGCTGCGAGCAGTATCCCAGCTCCCGGAACCAGGCAACGCCCATGCTCGAAATCAACAAGGTAGCGAATGGCAATATCGAAACCGCCTATGTGACCCTCGGGGAAGGTGATCCCTTTGTACTCGTGCACGGCTTCACGGGCTCTAGCCTCGACTTTGTCGATCAGCTCCCGGCCCTTGCAAGCGAGGCCCGCGTCATCGCCAT
>JBCDDI010000054.1:0-11871 GCA_039180365.1 Pseudomonadota bacterium | reverse complement strand
GTGCTGTCCCGATCGAAGAGAATCTGGGCGAGCTCTAGCGCGGCGATCTGATTGCGCCGACTGGCCCGCTCTACTTCGTCGTTGAGCACCAGCAGGAGCTGCCCCTGCTCGACCTGATCCCCCGACTCAAAGCGGATTTCGCGGACTTCGCCGCTCGTCTCGGAGGTGAGATCCACACCCCGCACCGCCTGGATAGTGCCGACGGCGTTGAGGGTTTCCTCCCAGTTCTCGAGGGTCGCGACGGACACCGCCACCGTTACCGGCGGCGGGCTGAAATCCATGTTCGCGAAGGCGCTGAAGCGCTGATACAGATAGGCGCCGATGGATCCGAAGATCACCAGCAGCAGCACGATGACAATGGCGTAGGCTTTCAAAACTTCGAATCAGACCCGTTCTCTGGACCCTGGGAAATGCGGGACCTCACCGGCCTATCTTACGCCACTCTCAGGCCACCGGCCCGGACTTCGCGTCAGCGTCCCATGTTCGCTAGAAGATGCCGGACGTCGTACTCCTCATCCCCCTCATAGCGGGGTGCATAGCTGGCGTAGGACTCAGCGATTTCCTGGTAGCGGTTGTCGATGTGTTCGATGTTGTAGGCGTGGGAGACGATGTAGAAGCGGCCGTCGGCGATCTGCTTCAGGACGATGGCGGCATACTCGTCCGTGTCCATGGCAAGCTTTGCGACCGCCGCCGTGAGGCCTGACTTCACGAAGCCAGGAATGATCAGACCGACGTGCACGTGATCGGGCATTTGTTCACGCAGGTTGTCTGTCATGCCCAGCACGGCGTGCTTGGCGGCGAGGTAGCCGCCGTTGTTCGGCACGGCGTTGAACAGCGAGTTTTCCGAGCCGGTGTTGAAGATTGCCGCCGGGGTGCCCTGATCGATAAAGCGCCGACCAAAGACCTTGCAGCCGTGCCAGACGCCGAAAAAGTTAACCTCGAACATGGCCCGCAGCTCATCCATATCCGTATCGACGATGGGCACCTGACGCAGACCCACCCCGGCATTGTTGAAGATCATGTCGACGCGGCCGAAGCGCTCCCAGGCCGCCTCGGCCAGCGCCTCAACCTGAGCGAGTTCGGTGACATCGCACAGGCAATAGTCTGCATCAACGCCGAGTTCCTTGAGCGTGTCTGTGGCGCTCTGCAGTCGGCCTTCGTCCGGCTCGGCGATCATCACCCGACACCCGGTGGCGCCAAGGCCTTTCGCCAGGGCGAAGCCGATGCCGGTGGCCCCGCCGGTAATTACGACGTTGCGGTTGTTCAGGTCGATTGTTTGCGTCATCTGCGCGGTCTCCTGGTTCAGGTGACGGATCGGGAGAGCGGTTTCTCGAAGTGCTGCTCCCCGTTTTTCACGACTGTAGGTTGGTAGCCGTGGCCGGCATAGAACCTGATTGCGTCAGCCCATTCAACGTTGGTCTCGAGAACGAGCCGCTGCAGGGCGAGTTCCGCGGCTCGCGCCTCAAGCGCGGAAAGGACTTTTGAGGCGATACCCTGGCGACGGTAGCCAGCCTTCGTGTGCATTCTCGAGATCTGTCCGGTGGTGTCATCGACGGGCATCAGCGAGCCGGTAGCAACCAGGGTTTCGCCATCCAGAGCGACCAGGAATACGCCTCCAGCGAAGGAGGCCGCGATGTCATAGAGGTCCGGGTTCATAGTGGTGTCCACAAAACCGAAGCGTTCGCCGAGACCGGCGTTGATCAGGTCGGCGGTGGCTTGCTGATGCCTTTTTTGGAAGCTGACTATCTGGATGGTTGTGGTCATCGAGTTAATCAAGCCGCGATCTTGACGTTAACGTGCCTGAAAGGCTTCTATTGAGTGCCGTCACCGAGCCGGTATAGTAGGCGTTCGAATCTGATCCTGCATGACGGAAGGGGGGAAGTTATGCAAGGTCGTATCCTGAGCTTCCTGGCGTTTGTGGCCGCTGGTTTAGTGGGCTGCAGCCCCGACCAACCACCATCTGGACCCGAAGCCACCGTAAGCTCTGCACCTGTCACAGTTGCGCTCGAGCCCTCCGATCGGCGTCACGTGATGCTAGAGTTAAACAACCTCCTCGATCTGGCATTCCGTCGAGAACTCGCAGCCATGGAAGTAGAGCTGCTGGAAAGGCGAGGGCGGGGGTTCTACGTATCCTCCGTGCCCGTGCGTCTGGCCCCTGAAAACGAAAACGACGGCCGTATCGCGGTTGATGGGCTTCAGCCGATGACATGGCAAGCCATCGATAGTTCTACTAAACGCAGTGATTTCATGCTCAGGCCTTTCAGCTTCAATGGCGAATGGTCCTGGGCCATCACAGATGCAGGAAAGGTTCTAACGCTCGTCCAGTTTTACGAGGACGTGGAGGACGGGCGCATCACCGCCATCTTCGACACTCTGGGGATTGGTGCCAGGCGCTACGGAGCGAACAGCTGGCAGACGGAGCTGACCGAAGATCAGATTGAAGCAATGGTTGAACTTGATGAGGTGGCCCGGCTGGAAGCGGGTCCTTCGCCGCCGGAGCTTATGAACAACGAGAGCCGCCGTGTGTTGGAGACGGACGGCTTGCAGATGTGGACGAACTTCCCAACAAAGCCGCCGGAGTTTTCCCTGAACGGCAAAGGAGTCTTCGTTGGTATCTCGGACGACGGTATCGACCAGGCACACGAAGATCTCAAGGAGTTTGAGCTGGGCGGGGAGCCGAGGTTCTACAACGAGCTGACTGCGAGCGGTGAGCACGGCACCCACGTTGCTTCCATTGCTGTAGGGAGTGGCTTCAGCAGCGAAAACCTGGCGCTCAGAGGCCATGCAACGGGAGCACGAATCGGTGAATATCGGTACCTGAAGGCTAAGTCTGAGGAGCACTGTGCGGCGATCAATCAGCACGGTACAGACGTAATCAATCACTCCTACGGCATTAGCAAATACAGCAACTACAGCATTGAGTATGCCGATCTGGATAGCCTCATCCGAGGCGATGATGTCACCTCCAGCTGTGATCCTATAAATCCGATACCGCAGGTGTTGTCTGTCGGTAACGATAACGGTTATTTCGAAACTCGAGCTCCAACCAAAAATGGGATCGTCGTCGGAGGAGTTGCTACTGAAAACTGCGACCCACCTTTCGCAAACTGCACGATGATGCTCGAATCCAGTCGTGGGCCCACCCAGGACTATCGCATCAAGCCTGACGTTGTAGCTCCAGGGTGCCATACACCGAGTGGCTCGAAAGGGATTAAGGCAGCGCAGTCGACTGAATTTACAGTCCGATATAAGTCGGATTGTGGGACCTCGATGGCCGCCCCTGCTGTTACAGGCCTACTAGCCCTGATGATGGAGAAGGCTTCAATCGAAAAGATAGAGATCGGAATGCCCTCAACCTACCGGGCACTGTTGATCCATTCTGCAACTGACCTAGTGTCGTCAGATCCTGGCGCAACGGCTGTGCCAACTTATCCTGGACCAGATTTGCCCTCTGGCTGGGGTCTGGTTAATGCGGATGCCGCTGTAACCCTCACCTCCGCTTCTTTGCAGTGGAAGGACACTGATGCGGTAGGTCCGGCAGAGACCGGTGTGGCAGAACGCACCTATTGCCTCAATGTAGCCGACGACAAACCCGTAAAGGTTACCCTGGCTTGGGATGACCCTGCAGGGAGCACGTGCGTCGACACAGGCACGGGCACTTGCCCCGAAAACATGTCACGACTTGAGCATGATCTGGACCTTGTCGTTGAAGGGCCGGATGGTCTGCTGCATCACCCGTGGAAACTCGATGAGGCTGGTGATTGGTCGAATCCCCAGCAGGTTCAGGCCAGTAAGGGAGAGGATCACCGCAACAACGTTGAGGTTGTCTCGGTCGAGGGAGAGCCCATTCAGAGCACTCAATGGCGGGTTAGGGTGAGCGCCGAGGAACTCGCAGAGGATCAAGGCTACAGTCTGATCGCATCACATCGAATCCTCGCAACCTGCCCACCGGCGGTGTGCGATGAAGACTCGACCGCTTCTGCTCTTTGTCCAACCACGCCGTCTTCCCTGGCGGGAGATGTGCAGCAGCCGGCAGGGGACTTAGGAAATAGCCTGTCGGAGCTCAATCAAATTGATGCAATCTGCGAGGATGGTGCTGCTTGCGCCTGCGAGAACGAGGCGTGGGAAGTCTGCCCAAACTTTCAGCTAGAAGTTGATGGCGTTCCCGAAGATGCGGTTGTGATCGTACTGGATGATGTTGGGAACGAAATCGGTCGCGATGAATCGACTGCGCCAAGCAGGAAGATTACAGTTGACTCACCGCGACTTCCTGCCGACAGAGTCTTCTTGATCGCCGCGGATCGGAGCGGACGCAAATACCTGCGCCCATTGCCCCTCAAGGTCGGTTTTCGCGCACTTTAGAAGGCTTGCCAGCCACCATGGTGGCTGTCGCCACAGGTGCCGTCTCGAGTGTCCTGCTCCCACTGCAGTGGAAACAGATCAGCGTTACACTTCTGGCCCGCCTCGAGATCCAACCCTTTTAGAAACACTTCCACAGCGGGCTTGCTGTCGATCCGTGTTCTTTGGATCTTTATGCAGTGGTCGTGATCCGTCCTCATGCGTACGAAAACGATGCTTGTACTCCAGTTTCGAACCGAGAATCTGGCCGTGCCGCCATCCAGCTTCAGGCTTCTGAAGAGTCCCAGGAATCGGGAGAGTTTCAGCTTGGTTCCTGTATCGTGCAGGGACTTCAAGGGATCATTGCAATAGTCGTTGGTCAGCGTCCATTCTTTTTCGTAAGCACTTCCCGCCAGCGCACTGGCTGAAGTGAACAACATGATCAGGAGCGCCAGAGCGCCGAGGATGGTTCTGATCGTCATAGCCATTTGCCTCTGTTGTCTGCTGCTTTGTGGCAGTCATTTCACTGTCCGCTCTCCTGCACAACTCCTGGGACTACAGCGGCCTTGTTGAACATCCTGTTACGGATCCAGACATCCTACTCCGTTCATGGTCTGTTTACCCCTGCTCGGGGGCAACGCCGACGACCATGAATCCGCTCCAGTAGTACGGGTGCGACCACCGCCGTTTCGCTCTGAGTTCCAGTTGCGAAGCCTGCAGTGCCGAGCTGGCGGACATACCCTGCATCAGGTGCCGGTAGAAGGCGGACATCAACTCTGCTGTGGCCAGATCGGAGACCTGCCAGAGGCTGGCAACAACCTGCTGAGCGCCGCCGATCAGAAAACCGCGTGCCAGGCTGATCGGGCCCTCACCGGAAATCTGCTTACCAACTCCGGTATCGCAAGCGCTCAAAACCACGAGTTCCGCGTTCAGTTCCAGGTCGTAGATTTCAGCCAGAGAGAGCAGCCCAGACTGTTCATTCCCGGACTCGTCCAGCTGAGTAAGCACCAGGCCGGAAAGCTGAGGTCTTTCGGTGTCCACGAGGCCGTGTGTGGCAATGTGCAGGATGTTCACCTTAGAGAGATCTGAAGCTGCGAGTTGAGCTTTGCTGGCACGGAAGCCTTCCAATCGTTCAACCTCGAACCCTGCTTCAAGGGAGGCACTGACTGACGCTGCCTCTGTGGCTGTGTGCGGCAATCGGTCGAATTGAGACGGAACCTGGAGACCGGTAGCGCGCGAATCGCTGTCACCGAAAACCGGGTCAGCGATGACTAGAGCGCCATTTCCATCACTGTCTCGCTGATCTCGAAACAACATTGCAGCAACGGGAAGCACGACGACTTCGGTGGTCTCAACGATTGGGAACACGTCCGGTCCCAACAGCGCGGAGAATGGTACCTGTGCCGTCACGTCGTCAGGGATCACGATGAGCTGGTCAAGATCGCTTGTCTCAAGTTCTTCCGGTATCAGCGCCGCTGAAAGCTCATGCATTACAGGCGACGGGTATCTGCGCCTGATATTAAAATCCTGGTGCATCTGTGAGATCAGCGCCTGTAGCTCGCGCCTGGACGTTATTCTTCTGTGAGAAATACGCGTCTTCTCGATGAGCCATGACCAGGTCGCCTCTTCGTCCACCCAGTACGCAAGAATTGCGCTTCTTTCGGGGATTCGCGCCTGCAGCGCTGCAAGTGAGGTGTGGTGCGTTTCGCCGATACGACCCGCTAGCTCATCTGCCTCGATCGCATCCAGGCGGAGAATGATTTCTGCGATTTCATCTTCAAGAGAAGTAAGCGCCTGGCTGTTCGGCCAGAGCCTTTCGAGCCTCAGCTTCGCTTCTGATTTTGCAACCAGCTGTTCTCGCAACGCTCTGGTACTCGCTCCCGTATTGCTGCCAGCAAGAGACTTGCTGGTGATTGTTTCCAGCAGGACGCGGGTTCGCTTGTTTATAGCCAGTTCGAGCGCTTCTTCGTGTGCTTTTTCCGCCATAAGCAGATCCACATGGGCGCCGTATACATTTGCGTACTCGCCGGTGAAGGAAGCGCGGAGCTCAGGATTGGAGACTCCCAATCTCGATTGTTCCAGTAGCGCCTCCGCGGCTGTCAGGGTCTCGAGCGCGCAGGTCCTGCAGCCGGCTTCTGCCAGCACCATGGCCTTCAGGTAGAGCGTACTTACCTGGGCAATCGTGTCGCCGCTCCTGCGGTGAAGGCGAAGGGCTTGATCGAAGGCAGTCTCGGCCTGTGCAAGCTGTCCTGTCCGATGAAGATGCTCTCCCCGGAGGGCCATCAGGCGTCCTGTAGTGCGTTGATCTCCGATGTCATCAGCCACCTCGATTGCACGCGCCAGTAGCTCCACCGCTGCCTGATGCTGACCATTTTCTAGATACAGTCGGGCGAGATTCATCTGCACCTGCAACATGCGTGGATACAGATTCGCGCTGGAGAATGCACTCAGTGCTGCCTGATAGTAGTACTCGGCTTCCTTGGTGTTGTCCCGGAGTTCCGAGAGACGGCCGAGTTCCGCGTGCGAAGAGGCAACCTGATTTGGGGCGTATGTTTGTTGGAGTTCGAGTCCACGTTGGAGGAATTGCGCTGCTTCTGTCAGGTTCCGAAGCTCAAGATAGAGCAACCCAATCCGATGTGTGGTCAGCGCGGCGCCGGATCGGTCATCCAAGTCCTGATAAATCTGCAGGGCCTGCAGCTGTCTGTTGATTGCGTCGTCGTAGTTGGCGACCAGCCTGTGTGCGGAGGCCTGATTGCCCAGGGCAAGAGCCTGCCCCTCAAAGTCCCCCGCTTCAGCGTTCTTTTGATAGCTCTCGTCGAAGTAGTGAAGGGCGTCCGAAACGTCTCCGCGGATGTAGTGAATACCACCCAGATTGTTGGCGATTAGCGCTCTTAGGAACAGAAACCAGTCCGGCGCATGGAGAAGCGCGTTCTCATACCACTCCGAAGCTTGGTCCAACTCTCCACGTCGGTGGTGGTACAAACCCATCCGGTTGAATGCGTCAGCGGCGAACGGTGCATGCCGATGTTCTGCCGCTAATCTGTCTGATGGGCTGCAATCGCCGGACGCGACGACGATTCGAATTGATGTACAAAGATGTCGCAGCGTCGCAGCTTCATCGTTCAGCAGATTGGTTAGCGATGCTGCGTGATTGTGCACGAGCGGTCGCCAGCGCTCGTTGGTCACGTCGTAGACGGTTTCCAGCACTGAGACCGCCTGGAGATTGTCTGTCTGTCGATGAAGCACTCCAGAGAGGTTCAGTACCGCGAAGAGTTTCAGCTCTTCGAACTGACCTTCCGGCCAGAGCTCGATCGCCGCGCTATACGAGGCGGCTGCGCGCCGACGTCCCTCCTCCTTGTCGAGCGGCTGCAGGGCGGCTTCGCTGCTCAACACCAGGGCTCGCGTTGCCGGTGCCTTAGGATCAACGGGTAGTTCATCCAGTGTAAAGGAAGTACTTGAGAAGCCTGGCACTACACCCACTTCCAGGCGATGTTTGCCCGGAGCGAGCAGGTACCACTTTGGCCCGTGGCTGATAGAGGGTTGCAGCCGCAGACCGTTTACCGACAGGTGTGCATCGCCCTTTGTCGGTTGGAGAATCAGAAGGGCCGGGGAATCGGCTACGGCATCCAGAGTTAGCGTTTCACCCTGACTCAAATGCTGCCCGTTCAGGGTGAGCTCTGATGAGCCTGTCGCAGAAAACGCTACGGCTGCGACCAGCAGCGGCAGAGCCGAAAGGATCATCGTGCCGGCGTCCTGCTCGTCAGCACAATGCGCTCACCACTTCGGATAAATCACGACATCGATACGCCGGTTTCGCCGGCGGCCTTCTTCCGTTTCGTTCGTCGCCACGGGCCGGGCCTCGCCATAGCCGAGGGCAGTCAGGTTTCCCGGAGAGACGGGCGTGTTGTTGAGCAGGTATTCCTGCAACGCATCCGCTCGGCGCTGGGAAAGGGCGAGGTTGTTCGTGTCCGAGCCGAACGAATCGGTATGACCTTCCACGACGATGTTGCTTTCCGGAAACTCCGCAATCGCCAGGCGCAGGTTGTTCAGGAGCACCTCGTGTTCGGGCTTCAGGTCGGCTTTGGCAAAATCAAAGCTGAGGCCGATCATCCGCAGAATGATGCTGTCCTGCTGACGGAGGACCATGGCTTCCGATTCGGAGAAGAGGGCTTCCACATTTGCGAGCTTTTTCTTCTGCCGTTCCTGGCGCGCCACGAGCTTCGACAGGCGCTCCATGGAAGCTGTTTCCTGGATAAGCGTGTTCAATTGTACTTCGCGGTCTTCGAGGCTCGCCCGAAGCTCCTTATTCTCCGAGAGGACCTCCGCCAGACTCGTGGCGATGTCGTTTGCTGCCGCTTCCTGACCGTCGTCGAAATGTACGGCGAGATCGAGCTGATCGGCGATGGCCCGGAAGGAACCCTCCCAGTCGAGAAGAATGGTCTCGAGGGTCGCGTCTTTGCCCCGTATGGCCTGTTCCAGTTTGGCGATATAGATGGCGTGGAGGGCCTGATGCTTCGCATCGCTGGCGAGACTCCGCGGCCGGTCTGTGTCGTAACGGTTCGTTTCCAGCAGTTCGGCGGCTTCCGCGAGGAGCGAACTGGCGCGCTCATAGGAGATTGGTGCCAGTCGCGGGGCGTTTTCCTCGCGGGCCTGCTCGAGGAGCGCTCGCGTTTCGTTCAGGTAGTTGGCCTTGATGGCGATGAGCTCTGCCGTGCGAAACTCGTTTTCAGCTTCCACACCCTCGCGTTGTGCCCGCTCCAGGCGGCCGTTTTCCAGGCGTACGGTGGCATCCGCGAAGGTGTCGACGGCCTCGGCCCAGGCTTCTGCGGCGTAACTTTCAGCACCGGCGCTCATGGCGTCGGCCCGGGCATCGAGGGCTGTGGCGAAGGTGGTGTTTGCCAGTTCTGCGTGTTCCGCCGCGCTGAGAAACGTCTCTTCAGCCTTGTCCAGGTCGCGCCGGATCGAGTCGATGTTGCCGCCTCGCTCAAGGGTCGCCTCGGCTTTGCGATAGGACTCTGCCGCATCAGCGTAGCGGGTCGGCGAGAGCAGGCTGGCTCGAGCATCGTTGGCCTGGCCCAGGGCCGCGTTGGCGCCCTCGAAGAGTGAGTCGCGCAGTTCTGCCATCACTTCTGCGCTCTGCGCGGCACTGACGGCGCCACTACCGCACAGGGTGATCAGGAGGATTGATGCCAGCCGACTGAATCGTTGTGCTCTGATTGCGCGAGTGCCTGCTGAAGCGCTCATAGCTTGTTCCTTAACTTGATGCGTGTTTCTTAATGTGACCGCCTCACCAGGTGCCACCTCGGTCGTCTTCTTCCTCAGTCGAAGTTATCACCACCGCGCCTTCCCAGCCCGCACCAAGACCGAAGGCTGCACCCGGGAATGCCCTTCGCCATTCCTGGGCGTCGATGGGTATCGGCGTTGGGCCCGTGGGAGAGATGACCATCTCCGTAAGCTTCTTGAAGTTCCCGTTCTGCAGGGTGACGGCGAAACCGTTAAAGGCATAGTCGCATTTGGTGTTGAAACCAAGCCCCAGGAAACCGCCAACCTTTACGGGGATCCCCCAGGAATAGCCGCCGTCGGCATTGCAGGCGCCGAGCGATTCACCGCGGTACTGATAACCGATGGACCAGTCAACGCCGCCGAAATGCCGCCAGGCGTTATCGTTGGACAACATGCCGGATGTGTACTCGCCGGTCAGCGCAAGGCCATGGTTGAAAAACAGGCCATGGGAGTCCTTGAAGTTGGTGGCGAACTGCAGCCCGAGGACGCCCGTCGCACTTTTCTCAACGCCTGCTTCGCCGATGGCCGGAGACTTCTTGAAGGGAAAACTCACAGAGGTCTCAAACACCATGCGGTGGTGGGGTTTGATGACCCGCCGCCCGGCGTTGGCATAGAGGACCTGCTGGCTGCTTAATCCCGCGAGGAGGCTGAAAGGCCGTGCTGGACCGAAGCCCGCCGCCGCCATGGGAATGCCGATGACCTGCCGTTTCTCCAGGGTCTGGTCCAGGCCGAGGTTGCCGAAGCGCCGGGCGAGACGTTCCACGTCTTTGCCGCAGATCAGGCTGACGTCCGTGAGTGTGTCCTGGATGACGTCCATCTGCTCCGAGGCAAGCTCGGAAGCCGTCACCAGACGCTCCATGACTTCCCGATGGTCTGCCGCGAACTCTTCAAAGCGGCCGGTCACCTCGGAGATATCCAGGTTCTCAAGGGCGAGTTCTGCCACCCTCTGGAATTGCCCCGAGCTGAGTTCCAGGGCCTTGATAGCGTACTTCGCACCCGGTGCGTCCATTACGGCATCCTGCACGGAACGCCCCGTTTCGTTCGCCAGATCGACGGCCTCGCGAATACCGTTCAGCGTCTTCACGTAGCTCTCGCAGGCGAAGTCCCGGGGCTTCTTACAGGTATTGGTGGTGAAGTCTTCGACAAGGCCCGCATTGCAGGAAGGCACCCGCTCCCAGAGCAGGCAGGGGCGGCCGCCTTCGGCGCCGCAGGCTTCAGACATACAGGCCCGGCCTTCGTCCACGGCATAAAGGGAGCGGACTGGATGGGAGGACGGGCAGCGCCAGCAGGAGCCGCCGCCTTTGGGGTCGAAGAAGGCGTTCCCGCCCTGATTTGAGCAGCCCAAGGTGGTGGCGCCGCGCGCGGCCTGGACAAGATCGATCGGTTGGCTGCCGAGGCGCTCGGCCGCTTTCAGTTCCGGCAGGGCGGGTCGGAAGCAGGCCTTATCCGTGTCTACGGCGGCGACGCCACGTTCATAGCCTGCGGGGCAGCGCCAGCAACTGCCGCCACGGATCGGGTCGTAGATGTCGTCACCGCAGCGGGCGTTGATACGGCCCTTGTGGGTGGCGGCGAAGGGGATCTCCTTTTTTGGGATATAGCAGACGCCTTTCTCCTGCACTTTCTTCAGAGGGTCATGCTCCCAGCCGGATTCGCATTCGTAACAGTTGCGAGAACCGACGTTCGCGAAGGTGTCGTTAGGGCAGCGGTGGGCGATGCTTTTCGTCCGCGAGTGTTTTGTTGCGTAACCGTCCTTACGGGCGACGGTACGGATGCAGGCTTTGTCGCTTTTGGCAGAGCCTAATCTGTTCGGCCGACCGCCTGGGCATTCCCAGCAGCTGGCGGTTAAAGGATCGAAGTATTCCTTTCCGGTGCAGGTGTGTTTGTCCCGCTCGAGCATTGTTGCGGGTTGGAGATCGTCACCTGGCGCGGTCACGCAGGCCTTAGGGTGGTCGATGGGCTCCAGCGTCCGTGCGGCGTAGGCGCCGCAGGTCCAGCATTCGCCGCCGTTGCGCGGGTCCCACAGCGCACCGGCCGGGCAGCCGAAAGCGTCGGTGTTGACGGCACCGCGCTTGGTTGCGGGCGCAAAATCTTGTGCATGGGCGGGCAGCACGGACAGCGCCGACACCGCCATGGCCACGAGAGCGAGGGCGAGCGGGCGGACGAAGGCCAAAACGTTCATAAGTTGTATTCCGCGTGCGGTGATCTTAACGGCGGGTGCATTGCGCCTGGCGCGGCGCAACTGCGGTTTCG
>JBCDDI010000053.1:0-11894 GCA_039180365.1 Pseudomonadota bacterium | reverse complement strand
GCCGGGTCAGGCCACCGCTTATAAAATCGGCATGCTGAAGATTCTCGAGCTTCGTGCTGCGGCCGAAGCGGCTTTGGGTGATGCTTTCGACATCCGGGCCTTTCACGACACGGTGCTCGGCGGCGGCGCGCTACCCCTGGCCATTCTCGAACGGCGCGTGCAGAACTGGATTGATGCCGTGCAGGGGACTGAATCGGCGAGCGCCGCTTCCGCCTGAAGCGGCACCCGCAATGATGCGGATCGGTCAGAGCCGTTGTCGCTGCGACCGATCCTGCCGCGCTCAATGCCGCGCTACGTTCGCCGCCATATCAAAGAACAGCAGTTCCGCATCAACAGAGGCGGCGAGCTCAACGGCCTGAGCACCTTCAAGGGCAAGACCATCACCGGCCTGCAACGCCTCGCCATCGACGAGCACGTCACCGCGAACGATCTGCACCCAACCGATGCGATCTGCGCCAAGATTGTGGTGCACGGCTTCGCCTGGGGCAAGAAGGCTCCCGTAAATCCGGACATCCTGATGAACGCGCACAGCGTCGCCATCACCCTCCGGGGAAGCAAGCAGCTTCAAGGTGCCTGACCGGTCTTCGACCGGGAAGTGCCGCTGCTCATAGCCCGGCTCCAGACCCTCCTCTGCCGGTTCAATCCAGATCTGCAGGAAATGCACGGGGTCTGTGTCGGAAGCGTTGTACTCGCTGTGCCGGACCCCGGTACCCGCCGTCATGCGCTGCAGATCACCCGGGCGAATCACAGAGCCATTGCCCATGCTGTCCTGGTGCTCAAGACCACCGTCTATGACGTAAGACAGAATCTCCATGTCCCGGTGACCGTGCGTGTCGAAGCCGCGACCGGGCAATACCCGATCCTCGTTGATGACCCGGAGCGGTCCGAAGCCCATATGCTCCGGATCGTAGTAGCGGCCGAAGGAGAAGCTGTGCCGACTATCCAGCCAGCCGAAGGAAGCTCTGCCTCGGGATTCTGAACGTCTGATCGTCTGCATGGGGACCTCCTTGATGTGCAGATTGCTTGTGGAGTCCCATTGTCCATATCCCAGTTATTGATACAATTACCCAAATTTATGACATATTGTCACAGATTTCATGCTAATAGATGCGTGGCGCAACTGGCTCGAAACAATCAGGCAACCGTCGCGCCTGCAGAACTATCTGAGGAGTTAGAAAGGGTAACGCCATGGATCAGCTGCAGAACCTTGAGGCTTTCATCGCCGTTGTCGACCATCAGGGCTTCGCCGCAGCGGCTCGGGAGATGGGCCTGGCTCGAGGTGTGGTGAATCGCCAGGTTATCCAACTGGAGCAATCGCTCGGCGTGCAGCTGCTGCAACGAAGCACCCGCCAGGTCACGCCCACGGACGCAGGCCTGACCTTCTACACCCGGGCACAGGCGGTGCTGGCGAGCTTCGCGGACGCGGTTGCCGCCGTGTCGGAGCTGAAAGAAAGCCCGAGTGGCACCCTGCGGGTGAACGCCCCCATGACCTTCGGCACAGCCCATCTGGCAGACCCCCTCGCAAGGTTCATGGATGCCCATCCGAAGCTGCGCGTCGAGCTGGTGCTGAACGATCGGCAGATCGATCCCATCGAGGAGGGCTTCGACCTGACCATCCGGGTCGGGGAACCAGTGACATCAACAAGCCTTGCAAGCCATGTGCTGGCCACCAGTCGTCGCCTGCTCTGCGCCAGCCCCCGGTACCTCGCGAAGGCACCAGCCTTAGAGACACCGGCCGATCTGACCTCACATCGCTGTCTGCACTACGGCTATCAGTCATCGGGTCAACGCTGGGTGCTGGGTAAACCAGGAGAGTCGGGAAAAGCAGAACGAAAGCGGAAGGGTCCGTCCGCCGCGGACATCGAAACGTCTCCGGCCGCAGAGGTCGCAACCACGTCCTATCGGGTTAACTGTGTTTTCTGGTCCAACAACGGTGAGGCACTGGAAACGGCTGCCCGCGCCCATCAGGGTATCGCGCTGCTGCCGAGCTTTATCGCTGGTGCGGCCCTGCAGACCGGCGAGCTGGTCTCCGTGCTGCCGGACTATCCGCCCACACCGCTGACGATCACCGCGCTACATCCGAGACACCGGCTCCTGAATCGGAGCACGGCCCTGCTGCTTGCCTGGCTCAGCGAGACTTTCGCCGGCCGGCCGAGGTGGGACTTCGTCGACTAGCTGCACCTCGCCTGCTGCAGCGTGAGGCACGGGTTGTCCGCTAACGCAGGCTCATCACCGGGCGCAGCGCGGAGATTTTCTGGGCGGCATATTCCCGACACCACTGCTGCGGGGAAGGCCCCGTTCCGCCCATACGCACCCAACGGTAGTAGCTCTCTTCGTTCTTAAGGGGATAGCGGAATTCCGCATCGATGGCTCGCTGCTTGCCGCGCGACCGCGCGTACTGACCCAACTTGGCGACGCAGTTTCTGTAGTGGGCGTTCGCAGCCTCCTGGGTCATGCAGCTGACGCTGCTGCAGACGGGAACCGAGCCTGCGCTGGTAAGCGACTGCGAATCGGCAACACTGGCGCAACCCGCGCCAAGAAAAAGAAACAACATAAGGGCAGCCGGGCCCCGCAGGCGGGACCAGAGGATTGAGTGCATCGAGGGGAAACTCCTTCTTTTACTTCTAAGCTGTGCCTGAATACACAGACACCCGTGCCCCTCTGGATCGCGCTCCGTCGCAGGCGACGCTGTCAATCAAGACAATCGTCGCGATCTATCCACTCCGTCAGTTCTACGCTCTGAATTGCAAAGAGCGGGCCAGCTTTCCTGAAACTGATCAATCGCCCTACCGCAGCGAGCGCAGGCGCACAGTCTTTGCACCTGCTGTGAAAGAGAAATCAAAGGGGCGACAAACGAGCGTGAGATCGAGATTTTTATCTGGCGCAAGTGCGCCCGATCTCCTGTTGAACAGCTTGTTATCCGCGGCTAATTACCGGCAGGGAGGGCGCGTCGGCACGCTCAAGACAAGCCAGCAAACGGTTTTTCCGGAGTGTCGTGACTCGGCGGGCACCAGCATGGAACAACGTGCCGGTCAGCGCACCAGAACAATGCGCCCTCAGCGCCCTACGCCGTTGAGAGACCTTTCAACAAAAATCAGCGCCTCCCTGAGGGAGACGCGGATCAGAGAAAACCAGGGAAGGGCTCTGCGGTGAGTGCCTGCAGAAAAGTCACCAGCGCGACAGCGCTGTAAACAAGCGCAACAACGGCCGTGAGCAGGAGCCCTCGCTGCCTGCTGCTGACACAGATCCCGAGCAGCCAACCGGCCAGGGGAACCAGCTGCATGGCATGCATACCGAAGAAGTGCGCAACGCGCAGATCTCCTCCATTCTGCACCCAGCCGGTTAAAGGCAGCCTCGTGGCGTCGCTCATCTCGACAGCAACGGCATGGCCCGCCTGACTGCCCAGGTAAGAACCGAAACCTCCGCCGAGGAGGCAGGTAAGCAGCAAACCGAATCCGGCACCGAAGACATAGGGCGTAAGCCTCGCACGGTGTATCCAGAGGATCCTGGCGCCCATAAACGCGCAGACCCCGACCATAACGGCGGCACCAAAGCCCATGATGGAATAGGCGACCGCATGGAAAGTTGTGCTGACATTAAAGTGTGAGGGCTCACCCCGAGCCGCCTGAAAGATGATGTAGCTCATCTCAAGCGCCGCGGCAAAAATCGGCAGGGCGGTAAGGAGTCGACCGAATGGGCTGCGGAAGTACTCAGCACCCAGCAGCGGCGCCAGCCAGGCTAGGGTCAGAAAGTAGAACACCAGCGACAGATTGAATTTGGTCGGCTTGCTCCAGACGGGCACACCGTCAAGGGTGCGCAGGTCGAGCAGTCCAAACATCAGCGTCATGGCCCCGAGACCGCCATAGAAGAGCGCCCAGCCGGTGAAGGCACGGTGCCGGGAAAAAGCTGTCTCAAGAACGCCGGGCCGGCGGACTTCCAGTAAAGCTTCCATCTAGCTCTCCTCGCGTCTCACTCCATAGACCATGAAGCGACCCCCACCCTCCGCTTTCGCCCGTCAAGAGCCGGTGAGCGTTCCGTTGTCAGGGAGTGAACGAGATTCTCGGCCGCCCCTGTTATCCGGAGCTCGCAGCGCTGCCGGAAGCCGCCGGTACGGTGGACGTCTTTCGAGATCCCGCGGCCGTACCGGAAATCGCAGCGGCCGCCGTGGCCATGGGTGCCCGCTTCCTCTGGCTGCAGCTCGGCGTCATCAGCGAAGAAGGCATTGCTATCGCTGAGGCGGGCGGTGTCGAGGTGATCGCCGATCGCTGCATGAAAATTGAACACGCCCGCTATCTGCACTCGATTGAGCAGGTTTTTCCCAAGAACTGACCGTTTTCGAGCCGGATTCACAGTTTATCCACAAGCCCTCACGCCCCCCCTTTTCTAGCATTCCCTCACCCCTAGAAGTAACCGGACATAGATCCGGAAGCAGTACCTATGTCCTCAGTGTTCCCCTGCCGCTCCCCCCGGAAGCCGGCTCGGCCGAGGTCCCTTGCGACCTCGGTCGGGTTGGTTTTTTTCTCCATCGTGCTCGGCGCCTGCTCTGGAAGCGCCGGTACCACCTCGAGCCCGGCACAGGCCGGGGATCGCACCCTGTCAGGCGTCGTCGGCAGTCCATCGCTGAGCGATGCGACTGTCACCCTGCTTGTCGATGGCGGTCAGAGTACCGTCTCCGCTCGCTCCGAAGAATCCGGAGACTTCTCACTCACGGTCAGCAAGTCACTCGGATTGCCGCTGAGCCTGCAGGTAGAAGGCGGCACCGATGTGCTCACGGGGCAGCCAAACGGTGTGGTGCTCGAGGCCATGAGCTTCGATCGAAACATCGAATCCTTAAGGGTTTCGCACCTCAGCACGCTGGCCGCTGCCATGGCCCGCTGCAGCGGAGAACCCACCGCAGAGACTCTGACGAGTGCCTGGGAGCGAATCAACGAGCGCTTTGATCAAAGGTCACCGGCAGCGCCTGCGAACCCAACGACGCTGGAACTGGCCGCGGAACTCCGCGCGGACCTGCTCCTGGCCGAAGCCGCAGAGCGGACGGCGGCGGCGCTGGCAGCAAGCGCGGAACCGGCTTCCGTGAATGAGATTCTGGGCACCCTCGCCTGCGACCTCGCCGACGACGGGCGCCTGAATCTGAGCGGCGCTGCGCCATCGCCGCGGACAACCAGCGTTTACCGTGTAGCCGAGGCCGCCGTCGCCATAGAGTTCCTCGGCGCTGACCCGCACATCAATGGCAGTGCGGCAGCAAGCCTGATCGATGAAGTGCTGCAAACCCGGAGCGGTGATCCCTCTGCCAGCCTGCGCCTGCTCGGAACTGGCGCTCGTCTACCGGCGCTAAGCACAAGAAATCTGACGCTTCTGCTGGGCACGGCACCCGATGATCTGCTCCTCGATCTGCTCATCGCCCTCGCAGACGGCAGCTCAGAGCGTGTGAGCCAGGCCCTTGGCAGCCAGAACATGACCAATCTCTGGGCCCTGGCCGAAACCGTTGCGCTCTTCGATGGAACCCGCCTGGCCGAGCTTGTTGAACGGGTCAGCAGTCAAGGAAACACCACGGCACCGCTCCTCGCCTTCAGCGCCGAGCCGACAGAAGTTGAGCGGGGTGCTGACAGCACTCTATCCTGGGCTTCGAGCAATGCCGAGGCGTGCCGGGCGAGCGACGGCTGGAGCGGTCGTCGCGCGCTGACCGGCATAGAAACCATGGGTCCGCTTAACGAATCAGCCGCCTATACGCTGAGCTGCGCGGGTCTGGGCGGCCTGATCCAGGCGCAAACAACCGTAGCGGTTGTGGACAGGGCTGCACGACCGGTGGTGAGTCTCTCGGCGGATGATCCGCGGCTGACCGCCGGCCAAGGCACGATCATCCGCTGGACCAGTGCCAATGCCACGTCCTGCCGAGCCAGCGGTGCCTGGCAGGGAGATCGCCCCGTTGTCGGCAGCGAGCAGACGGGAAACCTAAGTGGCGACCGGGATTACACCCTGGTTTGCAGCGGCCCTGGTGGTTCGGATACGGCAACGCTCCGGATCAACGTCGACCCTGCACCGCAGCCGGTACCCACCCTGACGCTCAACGCCAGCCCGGGCACCGTCGACCAGGGTGACAACGTCCGGCTCAGCTGGAACGCGGCCAATGCCACAAGCTGCCAGGCGAGCGGCGCCTGGTCCGGCTCTCGCGCAACGAGCGGTAGCGAAAACTCCAGCCCTTTGAGCGCCGACGCCACCTTTACCCTGCGCTGCTCCGGCGCGGGCGGTACCGTCACCCGAACGGCGCGAGTCTCTGTGACCAGCCAGCCGGCACCGACCCTGACGTTCAGCACCAGCTCCGGCACCGTCGATCAGGGTGACGACGTCAGACTCAGCTGGAACGCGGCCAACGCCACAAGCTGTCAGGCCAGCGGCGCCTGGTCCGGCTCTCGCAGCACCTCCGGCAGTGAAAGTCGCGGGCCGCTCACCGGCAACAGCACCTTCACCCTGCGCTGCACGGGCCCCGGAGGCAGCGTCAGTCGCAGTGCAACCGTCAGCGTTCGCGCGGCACCGGCGCCGGATGTGTCCCTCACCGCCGAGCAGGCGATTATCAACAGCGGTGCGTCGGTGCGCCTCAGCTGGAGCGTCGACAACGCAACGAGCTGTCAGGCAAGTGGCGGATGGTCCGGGAGCCGCGGAACCAGCGGTAGCCAGGTCGTCGGCCCCATTAACGCCCAGACGACCTTCTCCTTAAGCTGCAGCGGCCCGGGCGGCAGCGCCCTGGACATGGTGGCCATCCGGGTTAACGGCACCGCGACCCTGAACTGGCAGGCGCCCACGGAAAACGTGGACGGCTCCGCGCTCACGGACCTCGCCGGCTATCGCGTGTACTACGGTGATGCGTCCCGGAGCTACACGGAGATGACTGACGTCGCCAACCCCGGCGCCACCAGCGTCAATCTGACTCTGCCTTCCGGCGACTATTATGTGGCCATGACCGCCCTCGACGCGGAGGGCAACGAGAGCGCCTATTCGAATGAGGTGTTGAAGCAGGTGCCCTGAGAAGCAGTGCAGCACTGGCCTTCGCGGCGAATAGTTCGAAAAAAACAGGCAATAACGCTGGTTTTCATGCATCACTCACGGCGCGCTGGTATGCTGCGCGCCTCATGGGATTGCAGTTCGGCGTGTCATACATGGGCGGCGACTACGAGTACGTACGCGTCCGCCGCTGGCCTTTCAGTATCGGTCGAAATCCGACTAACGACCTGTGCCTGGCCAATTCCTCCCTGATCTCCCGGCGCCACGCCCGCGTTTATAAGCAACCCGACGGCTACCACCTCGTCGCCCAGGGCCGCAATCCCACTTTCCTGAACGGCGACCCGATCGCTCCCGACGAGCCGGTAATGATCGGTCCCGGCGACCGCATCGAGCTGCCCGATTACCTCCTGGAAGTCCGCGACAGCCGCGAGCAGGTGCTCATCGATGCGACCGTAAACGTCGAGGTCGTCAGCAACAGCGTTATCATCATCCGCCGGGTGGCCTCCGAGCTCGGCCTCCAGCGTTGGACAACCGCCGCCATCCATCAATGGCTGTCGGCTGTCCCGGGGCGGGAGATCTGGATCCGCCACGAGCACGTCGAACTGTGCCTGCCCGATCGCGTCGATTTGGACGCCCTGGAAACCCGCCTGAAACTCTTCGACGAACTCATCGCGCACCTGGATCCGCGCGCGCTGGTCATCGATCACCAGGATCCTGCCGCACGTCCACAGCTGGATTGAGGGTTGTCATAGAGCGCGTGCTGAACATGAGCGCGAGCAGCCCAAGAAACAGCACACCGGTTCCCGCCAGGAGCGCAAAGGCCTCGAGCTTGAGCAGCACAAAGAGGGTTCCGTAGAGCAGCCCCATGATCCCCAGGACCGTTCCCGTTAGCACCTTTGACGCCGTCATGGACTGCACGTAGCCACCGATAGCGGCGCTGAGCAGCGCTGTGGCAAGCCCGTACGCCAGCGCAAAGGGCAGATGTTCCGACAGCGACAACAGCGTCAGATAGAACAGCACAAGCGCAGCGCCCACCACCCCATACTGAACCGGATGAAAGCGCAGCCCGAGGACAAGCTCAAAGCAGAGAAAGGTCAGGTAGGTCAGGCTGATAAAGAGAATCCCGTATTTGATGGCACGATCGACGGTTCTGTAGCTGGCAAAGGGTTGGAAGAGCTGCACTGCCGCCTCGGCGCCGCTCAGCGGAGACGCCGCACCCACTCCCTGGAACCAGTGCGCGGGTAACTCCCGAGCGAGCTCATAACGCGTCCAGCTGGCTTCGAAGCCATCTTCACGAAGCTCATAGCTGTCCGGCAGAGTGTCGCCCCTGAAGCTCGGATGGGGCCAGCTCGCCGTCATTTGCACCTCTGTGCTGGCACCAAGCAGCGTGAAGGCCAGGGCTTCGGTCCCTTTCAACTCGAGATCCAGCGTAAAAGACTGGGGCGACGCCAGAGCGGCAGCCGGAAGTGCGGCCTTGAGACCGCGCCCCAGCCAGGGCTGGCCCGTACCACCGCTCAGGGCAACGGGCTCGTCACCGAATTGCATCTCGCTGACGCGGACCAGAGCCCGCGTGTCGGTGAGGCCCAAGACAAAACTGGCGCCGCCGAAGGAAGCCTCGGCATCTCGCCGTAAACTGTCCGGGAAGGCGGGAAACCTGCCGCTCAGACGAATGCTGGCCGTGTACACGGGCACCTCATAGATCGCCCGACGACGCACGCTATGAGTCAGCTCTACGTTCATGGTGAGCGTTTCCGGCAGCAGCACTCGATGACCCCGCTGCAGCGCGGTCCTCTCCTCGCCATCGATGATCTCAACGCCATCGCGCCGGGTCTCGGCAACCACAATGAAGGGGCCAGCGAGGGCCTGCGCAAGCCCCCAGGATCTGGCCACGCTGTCCTGTGTTTGCCGATAGAAGGCCTGACGCTCGGAAGAGACGTCTTCAACGAGTGCCAGGGGTATGAGCATCGCGAGGATCAGCAGTCCGATGGTGGCGAAGCGAACCGTCGCCTGCGACAGAAAGCGTCTCTCCCCGCTCATCGGCCGAACCTCCGGGACCGACCGGCGAAGCGCTGGAGGGCTTCCTCCAGGCGGGCTGCATCAAAGTCAGGCCAGTAGCAGTCAAAAAACACAAACTCCGCATGAGCGCATTCCCAGAGGAGAAAGTCAGACAGACGCTGCTCGCCGCCGGTGCGAATCAGAAGATCCACGTCGGGCACCGCACCGAGCCGTTCCCGGAACGCAGTCGCATCACCCTGGCGCGGAAAGCGTCGAGCGACCTCAAGTAGCGTGCCGCGGCTCGAGTAATCGAGCGCCAGGCGAAGGCGTCGACAGCCCCCCCGGGTGCGTGTCTCCGTCGCCTCAATGGCGGTCAGCAGCGCGTCGCCAAGGCGGTCGCGACGACCGATCACCTCGATGGCAATGTCTTCCCGAGCACACAGCTCCCCCGCTCGCTGCAGCTGTTGGCGAATAATCTCGAGCAGAGACGTAAGCTCTCGTCGGCTCCGCTGCCAGTTCGCCGCCGCCAGTCCGAACAGCGTCAGCACGGTCGCAGGTGTCTCTGCAAAGCGTGGCAGCAGGTTTTCCAGCGTTCTGGCACCGGCGCTATGGCCTGCGCTGTCTGGCAACCCCCGGCTTCTGGCCCAACGGCGGTTGCCGTCCATAACGATGGCAACATGGCGCGGAGTACTTTGTATTTCAAAGTTACCAGCCCTGCTTTTTATCTCTGGTCCGTGCATCACGGCCGGATCGATTGTCTGCATAAGGTTTTCCTAGTCGGAGGTCGCCCGGATCAGGGCTTCCATGTGCTTGAGGTAGCGCTCCAGAGCGGCCTTGCCTTGAGCGGTCATCTGATAGTCCGTGCGGGGTTGTCGATCCTCGAAAGTCTTGCGGCAGTGCACATAACCTGCATCTTCCAACTTGCGGGCGTGGACGCTGAGATTGCCGTCTGTGGCATTGAGCAGCCCTTTGAGTTCTTTAAATGACAGCCGCTCGCTCACAGCGAGGCTCGAAAGGATTCCGAGACGAACGCGGTCATTCAACAACTTGTGGAAGTCACCACCGGGATCGTCGGCAACAAAACCGGAGATCGCATCGAGAGATCGTTGTTGACGCTTCGCCGTCCGGGCGGATGGCTTCAACTTGCCTTTAGCCACCATGATGGCGATACACCTGATAGCCGAAGAGAAGATGCAGACCGCCAAAGCCCGCAATAAGCAGGCCGTTCTGCCAGCTCGCGGGGGCAAAAACAGCGGCAATACCCACAGCTGAGAAGCCGACGCCCATGCGGAAAACCGGTGGCACCGCATAGGTCCCAGCGGCGAGCAGGCCAACGCCATAAAGCAGCAACCAGAAGGACGGTAGCACCGCCAGCTCAGGTCCATCCCAGAGGGACTGAGTAAGCAGCGCACCGGTGGCCAGCGGCGGTAACAGACAGAGGAGAAAACGCCGGCCCTGATCGGCAAGCAGCGGTGTTTCACTCTGCCTGGTCTTCCAGAGAGCACCATATGCTCCAAGGGCTCCCGCCAGCACTGCGGCACCCAGCCAGACGAGAAGGACGTCGGGCAGGCTGGTCCGGGTGGCGGCCAGGGCACCGGCCCCAAGGCCAATAGCACCCATGGCCATAGTGGCCAGGCCGGATACGGAAGAAACGCGCTCTGCCCGGGCCATGGCTTCCCGGATGAAACTCAGGTTCTCGGAGGCTCGTTCCTTGAGATCTACCTGCATCGCTGGATACTTACGAAGTACTTTGCATCATGAAGTCCTTGCAGCTTAGCGAACCGCCCCTGTCTCCGCAAGCGGTTAATAAAGGTAACCGTGAACGGCTCGAAGCGTTTTCAGCTCAATCGGTCTCGATTGTGTGGTGCGGCGAAATCGATCGCCGGACCCCGAGGCAGGATGCCAAAGCCCCGGGAACCGTAGTAGATGCCTTTGATCGCCTGCAAATCGACCGTTTCGGCAACGCCAGGCTGCTGATAAAGATCCCGCGTGTAGGGCCATAGGTGCGCATAGTCCGCCAGGCGCTGTCGATTGCAGCGGAAGATGCCGTGGTAAGCGACGTCGAAGCGCACCAGCGTGGAGAAGAGCCGCCAGTCCGTTTCCGTGATTTCGCTCCCGCAGAGATATCGCTGGCCCTCGAGTCTCTCCTCCAGTCTATCCAGCGTTGCGAAGAGCGCATCGAACGCTTCGTCGTACGCAGTCTGAGAGCGAGCAAAACCGCAGCGGTACACGCCGTTGTTTACGTTGTCGTAGATCTCCGCATTCAGCGCGTCAATCTCAGCCTGATAAGGCTCGCGGTAGTAGCGCTCAACCTTCACACCCGGCAGCGCAGCAAACGCCGAATCGAACATGCGAATGATGTCCGCCGATTCGTTGTTGACGATGGTCCGGGTCTGAAGATCCCAGAGCACAGGAACCGTGCAGCGGCCGGTGAAGGTTGGGTCCGCAGCGCTGTAGACGTCGTGCATGTGTCGGGCGCCGAGCAAGGATTCCGGTTCGTCACCAAAGGTCCAACCTTCCGGACCGGCAGCAGCTTCTGTGTGCGACAGGGAAACGATGCCATCAAGGCCCTTGAGAGACCGGTAAAGGATCGTCCGGTAGGCCCAGGGGCAGCCTGCATTCACGAAAAGATGATATCGGCCGGCCTCCGCGGGAAAGCGTCCATCTTCTGCACCGATCCAGTGGCGGTAGGGACTGACCGGACGAAGAAATTCGCCTTTCGCTCCAGACCGTAGCGCATCATCGGAGGTCCAACGACCATCGACCAGCATGCCCATCAGCTAAGCTCCTTCTCTAACTTCCGCTCTTTCAACTCTGTATCGTTCATCTGCTTGTCATCGACATCCAGCGCCTGAATAGCCACACAGACTATCAACGCTCTTTCTCCAGCGCTTCCCGGT
>JBCDDI010000052.1:0-12043 GCA_039180365.1 Pseudomonadota bacterium | reverse complement strand
TTGTTGGGGTCCCTTACGTGCAGCGCCATGTTGACGACCACCTCTTGCAGGATCCCCTTGCGCTTACGGCCGAGGCCCCGGGCGGTATTGCGGTAACGCTCCTCCTCGAACGGGACCGCTCCGGGGCGGCAACGGGTCAGCTACGCCTCGTCGCGAAAACGGACGCGGAGCGCTTAAATCTCTCGGAGGTGGTTGTGGCACCCCGCTCAGCGGGGGAGTCGACCGAGCTTTCGGAACCGATGTCCGCACGGGCCAGGGTCCTCGGACAGACGGTTCTATTCAACGGGTCGCTGCCGATTGAGGCGCTCGAGCAGGCATCTACCTTCGACGTGACGCTGCACTTTGTGCCGGGGACCCGTCGGCAGCTGCAGATCATCCGGCAGGACGGGCTGACAGCGGATTAGGCGGCACCGACTTTCTTATAGCGCAACGCGCACCGGTGGCTGGGTTAGTTTCGGACTTTCAACTCTCGGGCTTCTCCACCTGATGGTCCGATGGCTGAGGGGTCACCGCCATGAGCTTCACACCCGCCGAGTTGAATCGGTGCCAGGTGCCGGCCGGAACAACAATCAGCTCACCTGCCTTGAGTTCCCGGATGACTTCCTCGCCGTTCAGTATGAGTGACAGTGCCGTTTCGCCCTCGCAGACCATCACCAGCTCATCGCCTGCCGGGTGCCTCTCCCAGGCGCTGACACCGGCGAAGTGGGCCAGATAAACGCCGCCGTCACGGAACTCGGACAGCGTGCAGACGGCGCGCTGGATGTCCGTCGAGTCGGGTTTTCGGTTGGCGGCAAAGGTCAGGCTGTCGAAGCCCTGGGCCAGGCTGATGGCGGTGGCTTTACTCAAGGCGATCTCTCCATATTGGCTCGGAATACCCTAGCAGCCCGCACTTTTTACCCTCAACAAAGGTCCCCGACTGGGTCTAATCGCTCCGCTGCCGAAGCTAAGTTACAGTTACTAACTAATATGCTATAACTTAGCGATCGGACTGAGACGACTGGAGGTAAAGTGGGTATGCGCCACGGCGGCAGACCGCAGCTGATCGATCAGGATCAGATTGTCCAGGCGGCCCTCGCCGTCGGTCTCGATCACTTTTCCATCAATGCCGTCGCCCGGCATCTCGGTGTGTCGGGTGCTGCGATCTACCGGTACGTGGACACCCGTGAGGCGCTTCTGGCGCTGTGCCTCGATGCGTTTGTTCAGCGCCTCGAGGTGCCTCCCAGGCAGGAATGGCGGCCTTATCTCGCGGCGCTGGCTGCGGCTTTCCGTCGCGCCCTGCTCGCAACCCCCGGCGCGGCGCAGCATGGTTTCAAACTGGGACCGTCGAGTCCCAAAGGTGCGGCACTCCTCGAGGAAGCAATCGCCTGTCTTATGGGTCAGGGCTTTCCCCCGAAGCTGGCCTGGCAGGCTGTCAGCGCCGTTATCGATCACGCGGTGGCGTGGGTGCAGAAAGAGGAACTGGCGGGTGAGCCGGATTCAGCGCGACACAAACTGGCAGCGATGGTTTCACCGGAGCGCCACCCGCATCTCAGCGAAGCCCTGGCAACCGTTCTGCCGCCGGATCTGGATCAAGCCTTCGAGGCGCGGACGACGTTCCTGCTCCGCGGCGTCGAAGCCACACTCAAGGAGCCTCTATGAGCAGTTTCAAACCGAGTCACTATCTTGTGCGCGTCGAAAACCTGGGGGCAACGGTCGCAGACTACGAGGCCGCAGGCTTCACGGTCAGCTGGGGCAGTCCTCAGGAAGTCGCCCACAACGCTCTGATCCACTTTGAGGCTGGAGGCTTCATCGAACTCTATACGGCGCCGAGCGGGCCCGAGGGCGAGGCGCGCCAGCGCGGGGCGGCCGAGAACGCCGCCAAAGGCATACAGCTGTTTCAACGCTTTCACCGCATGATCAATGTCGGCCGCGGTTTCTGCGACTTTGCCCTGGAAACGGAACTGCCCCTCGGTGAGGCGCTGGTGCAACCTGGCGAGCGCGTGCCGCTGAGCGGGACCATTCCCTCCAAGCGCCTGCAGGAGAGCGGCGTTGAGACTCAGTGGGAAATTGCCTTTCCCAAGGAAGATCTGGTTCTGCCTTTTCTCATGGGGCCCTACGATCCGGCACCGGTCATCACGGACGAGATGCGCAGCCATGCGAATGGGCTCAAGTCTCTCAATGGCCTCAGGCTCAGGCACCCTGAACCAATGGCGTTTCTTGAGCGGTTGGCGCTGTTCTTTTCCGGGGCGGAACTGCTGGCGCAGGATCAGGGTGCGACCCTCGTGCTCGGTGATTTTGAGTGCCGGGTGGAGTCGGGAGAAGCGCCCGACTGGCTGGCGCTACTCTCGAGACAGGCTCCCGAGGGAGGTCTCCGCCTGCCCGGGCTTAAGATCCAGAACCTTTGAGCTGAGCGCTGAGAACGGTTTCAACAGCACGGTCAGCAGCGGGCCTGGAAAGGCCAGCAGCAGGGCGACAGCAACGGCACTGACCGCAAAGAGCAGCGGCCAGCCGATGACGGCGAAGCCGAGGCCGTCCCTCAGATGCAAACACAGATAGGCCGCACCCAGGGTTACCGCGGCGATGACCTTAAGGATCCGCTTGGTGCGTGGCGCAAAGGAGAGGTCATTGCTCCGCTGATGGCGCCGCTGGCACAAGGCCAGCGCCAGGGTGCCGAAGAGGCTTGAGAGAAAGGCGCCGAAGAGCAGCAGCGTGTTCACGCCGTTGCCGGTCGCACGCTGGTCTCGACCGCACGGTCCCCGAGGTAGATCGCAGCGATGGCGCTGATGGTTGCCGCGGCGAGCAGCAGCAGATCCATGCCGGCGACGGCATAGAGCCCCGCTTCCAGTGATGACAGGATCCCGTCTCCGGTCGTGAGTTGGTTGAGCAGCGCCGCCAGCCCCGCGGTGCCGGTGATGAGCCAGCAGAGATCGCGCCACGCGGCCCGCGCCCGGGTCGCGGCGAGGCCGAAGCTGCCGACCCAGACGAGGAAGAAAGCCCAGACTTCCAGGGTCGGTCGGTCCTGACCGAGGAACGCCGCATCGACAGGCAGGACTCGATTGATCAGGAAGAAGGCGGCCGTAGCCAGGACCATGCCCAGGGTGCTGCCTGCTGCCATGGCATCGACGAAGCGCGCCTGACCAGGCAGACGCCGCTCGCGGGCGGACACCCAGAACAGAAAGCCTGTGGCAATCATCACGCAGCCAAGCAGACCGGCGACGAAATAGAGCCAGCGGAGCAGCCAGCTGTCGAACTGCACGAAGTGCAGGGCGGCCAGCCAGGCGTGCACGTCGCGCACGGCCCCGTGCGAGTGTTCATTTATCAGCTCACCGGTCCCGGCGTCGTAGACGCTGACTTCGCCGTACATCTCAACGCGATCGCCGGCAAAGATCTGCGCGAGCGTGATCGTTCCCTGGCGGTCGCCGGGATTGAACATGCGAATGCTGTCGACGCGGTCTCCGGCGCCGCTGCGCGCCTGCCAGCGGGCTTCTGTTTCACTGATGAGCGCGTTCAGGTCGAGCATCGGTACCCGCTCGTCGGCGCGTTCCCGGAGCACAAAGCCGAAGGCTTCCTCGCTGACGGCCGTGGTTTCTTCGCCGACGATCTGTTCGATGGCCCAGGGGAAGTAAACGCCAAAGAAGATGTAGAGGCCCGTGAGCGGCAGCAGAAAGTGGAAAGGCAGAGCGACCAGCGAGCTTGCATTGTGAATGTCGAGGAGCAGGCGTCCTGAGCGTTTTTTCGGTCTCAGCACAAAAAACTCGGCGATGAGCTTCCGATGGATGAATAGTCCGGAGACGAGCAGTGCCAGCATAGCCATGCTGGCCAGGCCGACGAGCCAGTAACCGATCCCCATCCAGGAGAGGTGCAGGCGGAAATGAAAGGGGAAAATGAAGCCGGAGCCGCCAAGGGAAATCGAGTCCGGCAGCGCTTCCATCGTCAGCGGATTGAAGTACTCGAGATGCCGTTCGCCGTCGCTATCCGAGTGACGCAGGATTAACAGCGGTTGTCGTTCCGCCGGAGGGACGATAAGCGCGGTCCGGGCGCCTTCGTCGGCAAGGTCCTCGAGCCGAGGGCGCAGAGCGTCGTAGTCGACGGCCAGGGCCTCCGGCAGAACGATCCGTGAGGCTGGATTCATCCAGCGGTCGATCTCGCTGTCGAAGACGCTCAGCGTGCCCATCCAGAACATAGCGAAGAGCACCGTGCCGAGCGCGAGGCCAGCCCAGGTGTGCAGCCACTGCATGGATTCTCGAAAGTGTTTCAGAGTCATGATTTCTCTATCAGGCCAGAAAGCTCGAAAGACCAATGCTCGCCAGGCTGCCGACGCCGATAAACAGCACCACCCGGGGGAGTCTCGGATCGGCAAAGCCCCAGATGATGATCGCGAGATACAGGAGAAAACCGAGCATCGTCACCAGCAGCACGGACTCGCCCAGCGGTAGCCCGAGTTCATGCAGGGCCTGTCCGCTCAGCGCGACGAGGCCGGAGGTCAGGGCATAGCCGCCAAAGATGACAATCAGGCAGCGTAAGGCTATGGCCACAGGTAACCATCGCGACGGAAGTCTGGCGATCTTAACGGGAGAAGCCGTATCACGGCAAAGATGATAATAGTTCTCATTTGGTAAACAAAGCTGCGCCTGAAGTTTTTGTGGCGTGCAGCGTTTATTGAGAACGATTGCTATTCGCAATAAAATGTTTCGACCACTATTCACGCAGGCCACTGACTCATGTCCGCGACACATGGGCTGTTTCTGAACCTGGGCGCCAACCTGGCAAGCGACCAGCGGTCGGTTTTTGAACTCGCCCTCGAGGAGGCAAAACGCGCCGAAGCTTTTGGCCTGCATGACCTCTGGGTGACTGAGCACCACTTCATCCCCTTTGGCCTCAACCCCTGTGCGCTCACCTTGAGCGCGTTCCTCCTGGGTCGTACAGAACGCGCGCGCGTTGGAACGGCTGTTGTGCTCTCGCCGCTGCAGCATGCGGTCTCGCTCGCCGAGCGGGCGGCGCTGCTCGATCAGCTGAGCGGTGGGCGCTTCGACCTTGGGCTCGGGCGCGGAGGTTATCTGAAAGACTATGAAGTGCTCGAACGTCCAACGGCTTGTTGGGACTCGGAGCCGGTAGCAAGCGCAGAGACCATCCTTCGCTGCTGGCATGGCGAGGACCTTGCGCAGGTGGAACACGTGACCGGGCCTAGCGTCATGCAGCCGCAGCCTTTGACCGCGCCGGAACCAAGCCTGTTTCTCGCAACCTCGTCGGAGAACGGGATCCGCTTCGCCGCTGAGCGCGGACTCCCGCTCCAGCACTATTTTGCCGCTCCAGTGGAAGCCCGTGTGAAAGTGGAGCAGGCCTACTCGTCCATAGGACCGCAGGAAACACCGGTAGAACATGTGCACACGCTCATCGTGGCCTTCGGTGACGATGAAAGCGCCACCCGTGAACGGCTGGCGGCTGCGCTGACCGAGTCCTTCAGCGGTGGTAACTGGCCTCATGTGCCTCAGGCGCCGAAGCGTCACGCGGATGCTGACGGCAATCCGCTGACGGCCGCTGACATGGCCCGCGGCGCGGCGCAGCGTGCCCTCGTCGGCTCGCCGGAGTCGGTCAAAGACCAGCTCGTGGCCTTCCGCGAAGCCACGGGGGCGCAGCGGCTCGTTTACTTCCTGGAAGCGATCGGCGATCCGTCCGAGGTCGTCGATGGTATCGATACCCTCTGTGAACGCGTCATCTGCTGAACGAGCAGTCTGGAGACAAGTACCCAATGCCTTCGACAACAGATGATCTGACGGAGCAGGAGAAGCGCGCCATCATCGAACACATGAACGCCGATCACGCGGACGCGTGCCTGCTCTATGCGCAGGTTCATGCAGAACGTCCGGAAGCGGAGTCCGCTCAAATGGTGGACGTAACGCTCACGGCTATGACCTTAGAAGTCGTGGCCAATCAGGAGCCGAGCCGCATAGCGCTGGCTTTTCATCGGCCTGCCACAGACCGCGGCGATGTGCGCGCGGTGCTAGTGGAGATGGTGAAAACCGCTCGACAGGCCGGTAACGAACACAACCACTGACATACACAAAAGGAGTATCAACAACCATGAATCGACTGGATAGAGTGCCGCAGGCCACCTTCCGCACGCGGGTTCGAGATGAATCCGTTGGGGGTGACAATCCCTACCGCTGGCAGGATGTGAGTTCCGATGAGATCTTCGTTGGGCGCAAGGTCATTGTCTTTGCGTTGCCCGGCGCTTTTACGCCGACCTGCTCCTCGACGCACCTGCCGCGCTATGAAGAGCTCTTTGAGGACTTTGCCGCGGAAGGCATTGACGACATCTACTGCCTGTCCGTGAACGATGCCTTCGTCATGTTTCAGTGGGGCCGGCATCTGGGCGCTGAAAAAGTGAAGATGCTGCCGGACGGCAACGGTGAGTTCACGCGGAAGATGGGCATGCTCGTGAACAAGGACAACCTGGGCTTTGGCATGCGCTCCTGGCGCTACGCCATGGTCGTGAACGATGGCGTTATCGAGCATCTTTTTGCGGAAGATGGCTTCGAAGACGACTGCCCGACGGACCCCTTCGAAGTCTCCGATGCAGACACCGTACTAGCGGCGCTGAAAGGCGCAGCCGCTCCGTCAGAGAAGCCCGCTCGCGCCGCCTTCGTCGGCTGACGCTGCCTCAGCGAGGCGCGCGCCAGTAACCGGTGAGATGCATCTGGCTGTTGGGCACGCCTCTTTCCTGCTTCAGGAACCGGCGGATCTCAGCGATCCGCTTGGTAGCCGCGGCGCCGAAGACGTACAGCCCGTCCGGATCAATCTCCTCGTTCTGTACCGCGGTCAGCAGCACATCGGACGTGCCGGGGGCAGCATCGCCCCGATAGCACCAGCGATTAGCGCCCGGCGCTCTTGCCGGTACCGGTGCTGCCGTGGTTTCTCGCTGAGTCTCAAGCAAGGCGCGGACCTCACACCCTTCCTCGAGACCGTCGATGATCGCGGCGATGGCCGGTTGCGCGGTTTCGTCGCCGATCAGGAGATAGCGTCGGGTGCCTGGTGGGGGATTGAAGGCGACGCGTGGGCCCCATAGGACAACGCGGGCGCCAGGCTCGGCAGCCGTGGCCCAGCGCGACACTGCCCCTTCATCCCCGTGCAACACGAACCAAAGGTCCAGTTCGTTCTCTCTGGCTTGGCGGATCGTGTAGTAGGCGCCGCCCGGCTTAGGCTCCTCCTGCCAGCTGCGATAGCTTGCCATGGTGAAGTCGTCCGGGAGTTCGGTCATGCCGTCCGGCGGCGTTATCACCAGAACGAATGCGTCCCAGCCCGGCGACTGAAAGGCCTCGAGGCCGCCACGGACCGTAAGCTGTCGTATCCCGGGGGCCACCATTTCCGTGGCGACCACCTCCGTGTGATAGGTCGCCAGCGTCTGCGTGTGTGCAATTTCCGCCTCGAGGCTCGTCAGCGGTGTGTCGGCGGCAGCGGCACTTCGCGCCTGAGCGAGGAGCGCCATTAACCCCTGCTGCAGGGTGGCAAGGTCTCGCGCCTTGCCGGGTAGCTCCAAGGCCGTGAGACTGCTCACGCCGCTTGCGTCCCGGGTCTCCAGGACTATCTGCTCAGGGGTGACTCGGGCAATCTGCGCTTCTGTGCAAGCCGCCTGGGGCATCAGCTCTTGTGCGATCAGCTGCACCGTATCGGCGTGATTGCCATTGAAGTGTTCCACGACGTTGTCGATCTCGTCGCGTACGTCTGCCCCAAAACTGGTGCTCATCGAACTCTCCAACTGGCGGCGCGCTGCCGCGATTGCCACAGGTTTTTATACACGCCTGACTCTTCTATGAGCGTGTTGTGGGTGCCCTGTTGAACGATACGGCCGTCGTCGACGACGACGATGTGGTCTGCATGACGAATGGTCGCAAGGCGGTGCGCGATCACGACTACCGTTTTGTTGTGGACCAGGGCGGCGAGCGCTTCCTGAACCAGCCGCTCGTTCGTTGCATCAAGCGCTGACGTCACCTCGTCGAGCAGCACGATCGGCGCGTCTTTCAGAATAGCCCGGGCGATGGCGATGCGCTGCCTTTCACCGCCGGAAAGATTGTGGCCGGCTTCCTGCACTTCCGTTGCGTATTTTCCAGGTAGCCGTTCGATAAATCCCTGGGCCTGGGCCGCTTCCGCAGCCTCGCGGATACGCTCCGGGTCGGCGTCTTCGCGGCCAAAGGCGATGTTGTCGTAGATGGTGCCCGGGAACAGATACACATCCTGAAAAACCGGTGTGACTGCATCGAAGAGCTGCGCCTGAGTGAGCGCGTTCTGATCGACGTCGCCGATCAGAATGCGCCCGCGATCTGGCCGGCGCAGACCGGCAATGAGCTGCAGGATCGTTGACGTGCCGGCCCCGGCGGGGCCGACGATAGCCGTGACTTTGCCGTGCGGGGCCACAAAGGAGACGTTCTTCAGCGTCGGCTCGTTTGCTTCGTAGGCGAAAGACACGTTGTCGAAGGTCAGGTCGTAGGCGTTGATCTCGCGCGCATCCACTGAAGACGTTTCTTCCTGCGGGTGGGCCATGAGCTCGGTGATCCGGTCCAGAGAAGCGTCCGCCATGCGCAGACTTTCGAAACCTTCCGTTGCTGCAATGAGCGGCAGGTAAACGCGCAGGGAGAGAATGGCGAAGATCAGAAACAGCGCCGGCTCCAGCGTCCCGCCAAGGAGCCAGTAGGTCCCGGCGAAGATGACCAGCGGAATGCCGAGGAACACAACCGACAGAAACAGCGATCCCAGCGGCGCAAGCTTCACCGCCATTTCATTATTCACCTTCCGGAACGCCTCAAGCGAATCTCGAAAAAGTGCCAGCCGCTCACCGGCGAGACCGAAGGCGCGAATCACGGGCAAACCCTGCAGGTACTCGATCATACGGCTCGACGCGTCGGCCTGCAGGCTCTGCCGGCGCAGCGCGAGCTTCTGGAACACGTGATTTGTCCAGAGAAAGGCCGGCAGTGCGAGCACAACGCTGGTCAAAGTCGCCAGCGCCATAGGCACGTCCTGGAAGACGAGCACCACAAACACCACGATAGGGGCCACTACGGCACCGATCATCATCTGCAGCGGTTCATGGGTGAAAGACTCTACGGTGCTGACGTCCTGCGTGAGCACGGTCACCACGTTGCCGGTCTTCTGCTTGTCATGGAAAGCCATGGGCAATTGCCGCACGTGATTAAGAAGCCTGGCCCGGAGCCGGCCGAAGAGTTCAAAGGTGGCGATCCAGGCGGAACGGTTTGCCTGGTAGCCGGCAAGCCACTGGCCGATCACACAGGCGACGACGATGCCGATCGCAATGAACAGTTCATTGCTCGTCAGACTGCCAAGACGGACTTCGTTGATTACCCACACGAGCGCGGCTGCCGGAGCGGCTTCGCAGCCTGCCTGCATGGCCTTGAACGCGATGGACCGGAGCAGCACTGGTTGCTGGTCGCCGCTCAGGTTCCAGATCGTCCGTACTGTAGAAGGGTGTCTGGCGAAGGCAGGTTCGCTCATGAGCTGGCTCCCAGGGCGATGCTGTCGGCGGCGTTGAAGTCCTCCCAGAGGCGGGCGTAGACGCCCCGGCGCGCGACGAGTTCGTCATGTCGTCCCTGTTCGACGATGTGTCCCCCGTCAACCACGAGGATCGCATCGGCGCCAGCAATGGTGCTCAGCCGGTGGGCGATCATGATCACCGTTCTACCGTGCACGAGCTGGCCGATAGCCTCCTGCAGGGCGGTTTCATTTTCCGGATCGACGAAGGCCGTGGCTTCGTCGAGCACGATGATCGGCGCGTCTGCGAGCATGGCCCGGGCGATGGCCAGTCGCTGACGTTCACCCCCGGACAGGCGGGCGCCGTGTTCGCCGATGCGTGTTTCATAGCCCGTTGGAAGAGCTGCTATACGTTCGTGGATCTGGGCCCTGCGCGCTGCGTCTTCGAGTTCCGCCTGGGTCGCATCCGCCTTGCCCACGCGCAGGTTGCTTGCGACGGTGTCGTCGAACAGAAAGGTCTCCTGCAGCACCATGGCAACGTGGCGGTTGAGGGATTCCGGTGCGAGGTTCTTCAGGGGCACTCCACCGATCTCGATGCGCCCCATCTGTGGATCCCAGAAGCGTCCGATGAGCGCTGCGATGGTGCTTTTACCCCCGCCGGACGGTCCCACCAGAGCGGTGAGTTCGCCGGCCCGAGCGGTCAGGCTGATGTCTTCCAATACCCAGCGTTTTTCATAGCGGAAGGAAACATCGAAGAAACTCACGGTGGCGTCTTGGGGCTCCGCCTGATCCATGCTTTGAGCGGCCAGTGCGCTTTCGTCGAGGATGTCAGTAACAAGTTGGCCCCCGGAGGAGATGTGCGACAGATTGGCGAAGAGAAAAAGTAGACTCACAAGCGTAGACAGGGCACCAAGGCCTACGATCAGAAAAAACAGCAGATCGGCGGAGCTCAGGCTGCCCGTGGACCAGAGCCAGCCGCCGATGGGCAGAATGAGCAGAACGTTTGAGCCGAGCAGCACGTAAAACGCGGTGCCGAAGGGTAGAAACTCAAGGCTATAGTCACGAACGACGCTCACGTAGCGCTGAATAACCCGCTCGGTACCGCGTACTTCGTCCTCGTCGCGATTGAAGGTCTTAACAACGGGCATACCGCGGATCAGCTCCACAATGGCTGCGTTCATCTCGCCCTGCGTTGTCTTGTACTCCGTCATGTGGTGACCGGCCTTACGCATGGCATAGGCAATGGCGGCGAAAGCCGGGATTACCAGGCCAAAGACGGCAATGGCCATGCGCCAGTCCACCCAGATCATCCAGCCAAGAAGCGCGAAGAAAGTAACAAGTCCGGCCGTGAGATCGGGGATGGCGTGGGCCAGAAACAGCTCCAGACGTTCAACGTCGTCCGCCATGACCTTTTTCAGTTCCCCGGAACGTCGCTTGTTCACATAGCCGAGGGGGAGGCGGGCCAGGTGCTCGGCCAGAGCCATCCGGATCCCGTACTGGATGCGGAAGGCGCCATTGTGAGCCACGTAGTTGGCGATACCGCTCAAGGTGAAGCGGGCGACTACGGCGACCAACGCAATCCCGGCCAGCATCCACAGGCGTTCTCCGTCGGCACTGGTTTCCATGAGAGCCAGCACCGCCTGGTAAACCACCCAGTAGGGAATGAGGCCGCAGAGGGCCGAGACTGCTGCGATGGCGGCGGCAAGAAAAAGCTGCGGGCGGGCTGGCCGAGCGAAGGGGAGCAAGGCGCGAATGCCCGAGCTGACGGTCTCCTGCGGCGCCTCAGCCGCAGCGGGTGGGCTCTGATCGAGACTGAGTTCTGACACGATGGCTCCAGATTGAGGGCCTTGTTCCGCAGCCTACCGAAGTCTTGCTTAGATGAGAAGTATTCTCAATTGGCCTGAGGCAACATTGCAAACGTAAATGAGAATGATTACTGTTATAAAAAGGGTCATGGCGGTCTGCCTAGGCCTTCGGTCCGATCTAATAATCAAGGGGAACACTCCAATGTCCACGATGAAGCTGCTCACTCGCGGTGCGGCGCTGACCGCGTTCGCACTGCTACTTGCTGCCTGCGAAGGCGATGACGGCGATCCCGGTCCCCAGGGGCCCGCGGGGCCTGCCGGGCCTGCCGGGGCGGACGGCGCGCCCGGGGTGGTGGTGAGCGTGACGCGCGATGACGTCGTTAAGACGAACGCCAACATTGCCTATGCTGCCTATGGCGACTCGCTGCTGCTGGCTATCAGCCTGCGTGGTGCGCTCGAAGATCTGGTCGCAGATCCGACGGAAGAAAATTTTGCGGCGGCCAAAGCAGCATGGCTTGCATCTAACGAGCCTTATGGACAGACAGAGGTTTACCGGTTCCGCGTCGGTCCGATCGATGCTCTGTTGGATGACGGCTCTCTAGGTGATGAAGGAGATGGCCCGGAAGGCGCGCTTAACGCCTGGCCGCTGGCGGAAAGCCTGATCGATTACGTGGCGAACGACGTGGACGGCGATGCGCTTCCAGAGTTACCGGCAAGTAACGCCGCGATCAACGACAACATCATTGCAGACACAGTGAACTTCCCGACCATCGACGGCA
>JBCDDI010000051.1:0-12075 GCA_039180365.1 Pseudomonadota bacterium | reverse complement strand
GCTACTTTTTTCTTGGCGACCTTCTTCTTCGCGACCTTGCGCTTCACCACTTTTTTCTTTGCGGTTTTTTTCTTCGCCGGTGCCTTTTTCTTGGCTACTTTCCTTTTCGCTACTGTCTTCTTGGCGGCTTTTTTCTTAGCTGCCGGTTTCTTTTTTGCAGCGGTCTTTCGAGCCGGTGCCTTCTTCTTTGCGACCTTCCGGGTCGCCGCTTTTTTCTTCGTAGCCATCTTCGCGTGCTCCGCTTTTCAGTTGAACGAACTTCGCTTGAGAACGAACGTACCGCATGCGCAGGATGAATCCTTCTGCGCTGGCAAATCAAGCATTACTTTCAACTGATTTGCTGCTGTTGTACGTCCTTCGATTGCCGTCTGGAGCGGCATGACGAGCCAGTCTGAAGGTGATTTGAGTCGTCTATGTTGGTTGGCTTGTTAAAAGAGTCGATTTCCGTAGCCGCATGAATGCTGTCTGAGCGCCAAAGGTGTTCACCGGCGCGGCTGTTATCGCGTTGGGATCGAGGTTTCTTCCGCCGAGGCATCTCTTTAGACTGCCGATTTATGGGAGGAGAGAAACAGGGCGCTAACCTCGTGTTGCGCGCGAGCATCATCGTCGGCCTTATCGCTTTCGGCTTTTTTCTTGCGGCTGAACGTGGGGTTCTGCAGTTAGCACTGGACTCAGACCGCAGCTATCTCTCTTATGTCATCCTTGCGATCTATCTATTGGCGTCAGCGCATTGGTTGTTACTTGCAGTAACGCTTGCAAAGGACCGGGCTCAGCTTGTGGAGCTGGCTGGAACGATTGATAGCGGGGGCACGCTGGAAGCTGTGCGCTTCCATAACGGCGAAGGCCTGGTCCCCGCCCTTGTCAGGAATCTCCGGCAGAAGCGCGGTAGCGACAATTCGGTGCTGGTTGAAGCACTCGGTGATGAGATCGCGAATCGCCATGCCTTTGGCCACTTTCTCGGAGACGCGCTGCTGCGGCTCGGCCTCCTTGGCACCATCATTGGTTTCATCTTCATGCTGTTACCCATCGCCGAAATGGAAGGCTTTGACGCCGGTATGATGCAACAGCTCCTGACTGCCATGTCCGGTGGCATGGCCGTTGCTCTCTATACGACGCTGGCGGGTCTGGTCACGAGTACGCTGCTGAAGCTCCAGTACCACCTGCTCGACGCCCATGCAGCGGCGCTGGTGACGCAACTTACGATCCTCCTGGACGTTCACGGTGACTCCGGTGTTGCGCCGGAACTTGATCCTGCGACGGCGGCCTGAGTCATGCGGCATGCAATCTATCGCGAGCGCGATGGGCAGGATGCCTTTACCGATCTGCTCTTTAACGCGCTGCTTGGCTTCGCCTTCATGTTTGTGGCGGCCTTTGCGCTGATACGCGATCCTGACTCGACCGGGAAAATCGATTCCAAAGCCGAAGTACTGGTTACCGTTCGCTGGCCTGACCGGCACCCGGATGATGTCGACACGCTCGTGGAAGGCCCTGAGGGTGGGCTCGTCTGGTATCACAATCGGGACAGCGGCCTTATGCATCTTGACCGCGATGATCGTGGCCTTTTTGCGGACAGGATTCAGATTGATGGCCGTGAGGTGTCGAACCCCATCAATCAGGAAACGGTAACCGTCCGTGCGCTGCAGCCCGGAGAGTACGTTGTGAACGTGCTCCACTATCAGGCCAACTACGCGGATCCATTGCCGGTGACGGTTAAGGTGGAGAAGCTGAACCCTTCTGTGAGTCTGGTGTTCTACGGTACCCGGGAGCTGACGGGCGTTGGAGATGAGCAGACCGCCGTTCGCTTCACCATCGATGCTGAGGGCAATGTCTCCGGCATCAGCGAGCTGCCGAAAACGCTGCTGCTCCGAGCCGTGAAGGACGGCAACTCGTGAGCAGCGCAGTGCTTGTCCTTTCGATAGCCTATGCGCTCATTGCCGCGCTGCTCCTGTCGCTCAATATTGCGACCCGCTATGCCCTGTGGGTCAAAGCGGCTGCCGTGACGGTGGTGACCGGTTTCTATGGCGTTACCTGGATGGGTTTGAACGGCATGCTCGGTTGGGCCACGGCGGCCGTTATGCCGGAAGAGTTTCGCGTGTTGTGGATCACCATGGACGAGCCGGACAAGGCAACGGGCGAGCCCGGGCATATCTTCTTCTGGGTCCGTGAGCTGGATGCCGCCGGCTTACCCGTTGGCGAGCCGCGTGCCCATCGGGTCCCCTGGTCCGAGGAGTCGGCTGAGAGCGCTCAGGAAGCGCTTGAGCAGATGGAAGAAGGGGAACTCCTGAACGGCCGTCTGGGCCGGAACCTTGTCGACGATGAAGATGCGCTCGAGACCGGCACCGCCTACGCTGGCGAGCGCTCCGTGGCCGGCGCCGGCGGTGAACGGCCAGACTTCGAGTTTGTGCGGGTACCACCGCCGGCGTTGCCGGCGAAAGCCCTTCCCGACTGAGCGCCAGTGGCGCGCTGGCCTGCTACTGCTCTTGCAGCCGTTCCGGCGCTTCGAGACCGATGGCTCGGTCTTCCGTTGCCCGGGCAATGATGTACTGATGCACGCGGTTGGCGTCGTCGACGTCGAGGACGTCGGCGAAGGAGGCCATGCCATTGTCTTGTTGCATGCCGCCGAGGACGATGGCGAGGAAGGCATCATGCGTGGCTTCCGTCATCTGTCGCAGATCCGGATAGCCGCCGCCTCCAGCTACCCCACCGCCATGGCAGCGGGCGCAGATGTCTTCATAGAGGCGCCTGCCGCGGTCGAGGTCTTCGGTGCTGGCAGTCACCGGCGGCTGTGCGGGAATCGTCAGGTCCCGGACCGGCGGCACAGGCACCTCCTCCTGACCACCCAGCGCAAACACCGCTATGCGGCCGTGGGCGCCCCAGCGATCGCCGGCGGCACCGCCGCCTGCGCCGATCAGGATTGAGAGGTATTGAGTGCCCGCAATTTCATAGCTGATCGGCGGGGCGATGATGCCCGTGTACATCTGCTGCGCCCAGAGCCGTTCTCCGTTGTCGCTGTTGTAGGCGGCTAACTCCCCGTTGGAACCGCCGTGGAAAACCAGGCCACCGGCGGTTGCTAACGTCCCGCCGCTGAATCCCTCCTGGGGAACCGCCCAGGCCGTTTCACCGCTGAGCGGATCAAAGGCGGTAAGAAAGCCCCGCGCCTCGATCTCACCGCTCTCCCGCAGCTCGCCCATGGCTTCAGAGAAGGCGACCCAGTCTGTGCCCGTGTTCCAGAGGCGTGGCCGGCGCTTGTAAACGCCGGTTGCCTGGTACTCCTCGGGCAGCATGTAGAGGAAGGGCAGGTCGTGGCTCGGGAAGTAAACGAGCCCGCGGCTTGCATCAAAGGACATGGCCTGCCAGTTGTGCGCGCCGCTCGGCCCCGGCAGAACAACCTTCGCTTCGTCGTCGTAGTTCGCGTCGGGGTTTTCCACCGGGCGTCCGGTTTCCAGGTCCACGTGGCTGGCCCAGGTCACCGTGGCGAAGGGGTTAGCGCGGAGCAGTTCGCCGCTTTCCCGATCGATCACATAGAAGAAACCGTTCTTCGGCGCCTGCATGAGGACTTTCCGCTCGACGCCGTCCACGTCCATGTCGGCGAGCATCATGTCCTGCACGGCCGTGTAGTCCCAGTTGTCTCCAGGCACGGTCTGGTAGTGCCATTTCATACGTCCCGTATCCGGTTCGAGGGCCACAATCGAGGCGAGGAACAGGTTGTCGCCACCGCCCGGTGAGCGGATGACCCGGCTCCAGGGGGCGCCGTTGCCGACGCCGATGTAGAGAGAGTGCAGATCCGGGTCGTAGACGATGGAGTTCCAGACGGTGCCGCCGCCGCCGATCTCCCACCAGCTGCCGCCTTTCCAGCTTTCAGCGGCGACTTCCAGCTCCGGATGTTCAAAGGGCTCGGCCGGATTACCGGGGACCGTATAAAACCGCCAGGCGAGTTCTCCCGTGGCCGCATCGAAGGCGCTCACGTAGCCGCGTACGCCATATTCGGCACCCCCGTTGCCAATGTAGATCTTGCCGGCCGCCGCCCTTGGCGCGCCAGTGATCGTGTAGTCACGATCGCGATCGATGATGGTGTCCACCTCCCAGACGGGGGTGCCGGTGGCGGCGTCCAGGGCGATGAGCCGGCCGTCGAGGGTGGCAAGATAAATGCGTCCCTCATAGGCGGCGAGCCCGCGGCTGACAACACCGCAGCAGGCGAGACGCGCTGTGGCGCCCGGGACCTCGGGGTCATAACGCCAGAGTTCTCGGCCGGTAGCGGCATCCAGGGCGTAGGTGATGTTGAAGGGGGCGATCACGTACATGACGCCGTCGATCACCAGCGGCGTCGCTTCTACCTTGTGAAAGGTATCGAGATTCTTGTGCCAGACGAGGCCGAGATCGCCGACCGTGTCGCGGTTGATCGCATCGAGGGGAACGAAGCGCTGCTCTTCGTAGTTGCGACCGTAGGTGAGCCAGGCGCCGGGCTCCTCGGTCTCCATGCGCGCAATACGAGCCTCATTAACCTCGCCGGCCGTCCGGTTTGCCCCGGGGCCGGCTGTTGTTGCGATTCCGGGTCCCGATTGTGCATCCGCTCCGGGTAAAGGGGTTCGCTGTTCCCGGTTGGTTGCGACGTACAGCGTCAGCGCAATGGCTGCCAGCGCGAGCAGCACGGCCACGAGGCTTCCGCTCGACAGTCCCCGGGACCGGCCCGTCATAACTCGGCTCTGCCGCGCCATGTCAATTCAACCAGGTCAGGCGCGGCGCATCCGTATTCCCGAGCTGAAACTCGCGATCCTCATGGGCCCGGGCGCGCACGTAGTGATGGATACGAGTGGAGTCCTCTTCGGTCAGCACGTCATTAAAGGCAGCCATGCCGTTCCCGGCGAAAACTCCTTCAAGGACGATCTGATTGAAGATGGCGTGGGAGCCGTCCGTCATGCGGCGCAGATCCTTGATGGCGCCGCCGGAGCGGACAACGAGGCCGTGACAGACCGCACAGTAGGTGTTGTAGGCCTTCTCGCCGACGGCAATCTCCGCATCGCTCACTTCGGCAAGCTGTTGCTCCGGAATCGTTTTGTCGACGGGATTCGGGACTGGCAGCGCTTCAGTACCGCCCAGGCGGAAGGTCAGCATGCGGCCATAGTTGCCGTAGGTTTCAGAGGCCGTCGTCGCCACCGGATCCATGGCTTCCCCGGAGAAGAGGTCGCCGCCCCCGTTGCCGGTAAGGATCGAGACGTACTGCACACCGTCGATCTCAAAGGTCACAGGCGGCGCAAGCATGCTCGTATAGGTGTTGAACTGCCACAGCGCCTCCCCTGTCTCCTTGTCGTAAGCAGAGAACATGCCGAGGGCATCACCCTGGAACACCAGTCCGCCCGCCGTGGCGAGGACGCCGCCGTTCCAGTAGTGGGGAATTTCTACGACCCACTTGTCCTCACCGGTGAGCGGATCAAAAGCTTTCAGATAACCCTTTGGCGTCGGTTGGTTATCGATGTTGTCGAGGAACAACTGCGCGATGCGGCCGAACTCAATGCCCGTGTTCCAGCCGCCGGGATTGCGCTTGTAGAGGCCGGTTGCTTTCCATTCGTCGTTCATGGCGTAGATGAGCGGGTTGTCCTGGGCGGGGATATAGACAACCCCCGCATCCACGTCCACGGACATGGCCTGCCAGTTGTGTGCACCGAGCGGGCCCGGGAGGATCCACTTTTCGTTTTCTGTGAAGTCGAGCTCCGGATTCTCGACGGGGCGTCCCGTTTTCAGATCGACGTGGGTAGCCCAGGTAACGGTGGCAAAGGGGTTGGCTCGCAGCAGCGTGCCGTCTTCCCGATCAATCACGTAGAAGAAGCCGTTCTTCGGCGCCTGGAGCAGCACCTTTTTCATTTCACCGTCGACTTCCATGTCGGCGAGGGCCATGTCCTGTACGGCCGTGTAGTCCCAGTTGTCGCCGGGGGTGGTCTGGTAGTACCACTTCATGCGGCCCGTGTCCGCGTCGAGAGAGACGATGGATGACAGGAACAGGTTGTCCCCACCCCCTGGGGAGCGGATCACCCGGGTCCAGGGCGCGCCGTTACCAACGCCGATATAAACGCTGTCGAAGTCCGGGTCGTAAACGATGGAGTTCCAGACGGTACCGCCGCCGCCGACTTCCCACCAGCTGCCGCCTTTCCAGGTTTCTGCGGCAAGCTCCATCTCCGGATGTTCAAAGGGTTCCGCGGGGTTACCCGGTACCGTATAGAAGCGCCAGACCTGTTCGCCGCTATCGGCATCGTAAGCTGTGACATAGCCGCGGACGCCGAACTCGGCACCGCCGTTGCCGATATAAACCTTGCCTTTGGCAACTCTTGGCGCGCCGGTGATGGTGTAGAAGCGGTCGCGATCGATGATCGTGTCCACCTGCCAGACTTCTTCGCCGCTGGCGGCGTCGAGGGCAATCAGGCGGCCGTCGAGACTACCGAAATAAACCCGGCCGTTGTAGACAGCGACGCCGCGATTGACGACGTCGCAGCAGGCGCGGCGGCCCCATTCGCGCGGGACTTCCGGATCAAAGTCCCAGACCGGTTCTCCGGTGGCCGCGCGCACGGCGTGGACGCGGCTCCAGGTGCTGGTGAAAAACATGATGCCGTCGACGACGATGGGCGTCGCCTCCTGGGCCCGGTTTGTGCCCATGTCACGGAACCAGGCGAGGCCCAGGTCAGAAACCGTATCCCGGTTCACCTGGGTGAGCGGCGAAAAACGCTGCTCTTCGTAGGTTCGGCCGAAGGCGAGCCAGTTGCCCGGTTCGGCGGCGGCATTGTTGATGCGTTCGTCATCAATCAGCCCGACGGTGGGCACCGGTCCGGTGTCCGCGGGTGCGGTTGTTGCTGTGCTGGCAGGCGCGTCGGTGCCTGGGCTCTCAGCCGGCTCCCCCTTAAGAACGAAGTAGGCGGCCACCGCAACGACGACCACAAGAATCCCAATGAATGCACGCATTCGCTTGTTTCCTCCCCTTACAGCCGAACCCGGGACAGGGTTCGGCGAAATTCCCTCGGTCGATCATAAGGCTCGGGCCAGAAGACGGCCAGTGATCAGGAGGTGGGGAGAGCAGTCGGGATAAAGGGGGTCAACCGAAGGCTTCGGCGTAATCGGCGGAGGCGGCTTCGATCACCTTGATGGCGTGCTCGCGGCCGTAGGGATCACCGACGGAGACCGCCGGATCCTCGCCCGGGAGGGTTTTGTAGGTGCTGAAGTAGTGGCGCAGGCGCGACACGAGCCGTTCCGGAAGCTGGCTGATGTCGCGTACGTCCGTCCAGATCTCGTCATTGGCGAGCACGGCCACAATTTTGTCGTCAGCCTCGCCGCCATCGAGCATCGGCAGGCCGCCGAGGACCCGCGCCTTCAGGATAACTTCCGCCTTGGCGATGGGGCGCTCGCTGATGACGCAGATGTCCAGGGGGTCTTCGTCGCCGCGCGCGGCTCCCGGCATGAGCGCCTGCACCCGCGGGCCGCAGTAGGTCCTGGGCACGAAGCCGTAGAGGGTTGGCGGCAGGGAGGAAGTTTTGTGCGGCCGATCCACGCGCAGATAGCCGGTTTCCTTATCGACCTCGTACTTCACCAGATCAAAGGGCGTGATTTCGATGAAGGCGTTCACCACCTCCGGTGCCGCGGAACCGATGTCGAGACCGTGCCAGGGGTGTGGTCGCCACTCGATGAAGTCGGTCATGGATAGTGCTCCTGCGGGACAGGCGCCACCTTACGCCAGGGTCGGCGCCGCCGCCAGGCTGGGCATCCCCTGTGGTAGCCTTGCCGACCCCATCGACCATGCAGGGTGCCGCCATGGCCAAAACCGTCGTAGATCTCTCCGGTCTGCCGAAGATTGATGCGCCCGGCCGCATCGCCATTCTCTGTTCCAAATGGTATCCGGAGATCGTCGGCAGTATGGCCAGCACCTGCGAGCGCGTACTCCGGGATCAGGGATTCAGCGAGGTGGACGTACACACCCTGCCGGGGTCCCTCGAGCTGCCGCTGGCAGCCCATGATCTGCTTGCTACCGACGACGCCGGAGAGATTGACGCCGTTATCTGCTTCGGGGTGATCGTTAAGGGTGAAACTCTGCACTTTGAAATGATCTCTCAGGAATGCATGCGCGGGCTTTCCGATGCGATGCTGAAATACCGGCGCCCCGTCATTGTCGAAGTGCTGCCGGTTTTTGCCATCGAAGATGCCGAGGCTCGGGCGGGCGACGATGAATTCAATAAAGGCTATGAAGCCGCGGCGGCCGCCATCGAGATGATTGCCTGGCGGCGAGCGCTCAAGGCCTGACTGGCATCAGCCGGATAGGCGTGTAGAAGATGCTGGTCGCAAATAGAGGAAAGCTGAAGCGCTCGGCCTAACCGCCTCAGCCGTGTTTCATGAGCCGTTCTTTCTGCCGGTCCCAGTCCCGATCGCGCTGTGTCGTGCGTTTGTCGTGGGACTTCTTGCCGCGACCGAGGGCAATCTCGCACTTCACCTTGTTGCCTTTCCAGTACATGGCCAGCGCCACACAGGTCAGCCCTTTCTGCTGCGTACCCGCGTAGATTCGCGCCAGCTCCTTACCATGGAGCAGCAGCTTGCGCGTGCGCTGCGGGTCGGCAATCACATGCGTTGAAGCGCTTGTCAGCGGCATGATATTGGCCCCGAGCAGCCAGGCCTCGCCGTCCCGGAGCAGCACATAGCTGTCCGTGAGCTGGACGTTGCCCTGGCGGATCGCCTTCACTTCCCAGCCTTGCAGCACCAGCCCCGCTTCGAAGCGTTCTGTCAGCTCAAAATCGAACTTGGCGCGCTTGTTCAGGGCGATGGTGTTGCTGTCGGGTTTTTTCTTCGGCTTGGCCATGGCGCCATTATACGGGGGAAGACGGGCGGATCCTGCCTGCGGTGCTGGCGCTGCGGCGATAACTTCCCGCAACTGTCGACCAGGTCCCAGCCCTCGGCGGGCGGCCGTGGGCCCGGTTGTGGCTGACCGGGGCCTTGCGTCACAATTCGCGGCCAACGAGATCAGGCGCTGGAGCACACATGGCTGGACCAACCGAGTCACGACACGGAATGTGGTCGAACCGGTGGTTGTTTGTGCTGGCGGCGGCAGGCTCAGCGGTTGGTCTCGGCAACATCTGGAAGTTTCCCTATATTGCCGGTGAGAACGGTGGTGGGGCCTTCGTGCTGCTCTATCTGGCCTGCATCGCCTTCATTGGCATTCCGATCATGATGGCCGAGGTGCTCATTGGCCGGGAGGGCCGTCAGAGCCCGATCAATACCATGCGCCACCTCGTGAAGCAGCATCACCGGCGGCCGGCCTGGGTGCTGGTCGGCTGGTCCGGTGTTGCGGCCGGTTTTCTCATCCTCTCTTACTACGTGGTGATCGCCGGCTGGGCGCTGTTCTACATCGTCAAGATGGGTATGGGCGCGCTCGACGGCGTGACCGCGGAAGAGGCCAGCGGCATCTTCAACGACTTTCTCGCCGATCCCCTGCAGCTGGTGGCCTGGCAGACGCTGTTTATGGTGCTTACGGTCTTCATCATCTCCCGGGGTGTCATCAGCGGCCTCGAGGCTGCGGTACGCTGGTTCATGCCCATGCTTTTTGTGCTTATGGCCGTGCTGCTTGGCTATGCGGTCAATTCCGACGGCTGGGCTCAGGGCGTTGAGTTCATGTTCCGTTTCGACCTTGCATCACTCACCCCGGATGCGGTGCTGGCCGCCATGGGCCAGGCCTTTTTCACCTTAAGTCTCGGTATGGGTGCGATCATGGCCTACGGCGCCTACCTGCCGAGTCAGACCTCCATTTTTCCCACGGTGACCATCATCGCCGGCCTCGATACGCTGGTCGCCGTTGTCGCCGGGCTGTGTATTTTCCCCATCGTCTTCGCCAACGGTCTCGAGCCCTCGGCGGGGCCTGGCCTGATGTTTGAGACCGTTCCCCTGGCCTTCGGGCAGATGCCCTTTGGCGCTGTCTTCGGTGCTTTGTTCTTTCTGCTCGTGAGCTTTGCGGCCATCACCTCGGCGATCTCCATCAGCGAACCGGCGCTCGCTTACCTCGTTGAGGAGTACAACGCCAAGCGTGGCCGGGTGGCGATTTCTTTAGGCGTCATCTGCTGGCTCATCGGTCTCGGTTCGGTTTTCTCCTTCAACATCTGGGCGGATGTGCCGATCCTCAATCAGCCGAACTTTTTTGAGTTCGCCAGTTTTGTCACGGATAAGGTGATGCTGCCCCTTGGCGGGATGTTCATTGCCCTGTTTGGCGCCTGGGCGCTGCCGAAGACGGTCATCGGCGCGCAGCTCGGTATCGACGGGGGCTTCAAAGCCTTCATCTGGAAGGCGCTGGCCGGGGTGCTTGCGCCGCTTTCGGTGCTCACTGTGTTCATTAACGCGCTCATCAACTGACGTTGGCGACGGTCAGCCGGTCAGCGCTCCTGCCCTACGCGGCCGCAGACGTATTCGCCATCGTCAACGATGTGCTGCGCTATCCGGAGTTCCTGCCCTGGTGTTCCGACGCGAGCGTGCTGGAGGAAAGCCCGACGGAAATGCTGGCGACACTGTCGCTGTCGGCGAAGGGAATGACGCAGAGCTTTACGACCCGCAATCGGCTGACGCCCCACGAGCGCATTGAGATGGTGCTGGTGTCCGGTCCCTTTCGGGAACTCTCCGGCGGCTGGACCTTCACCCGCCTCGGTGCCGATGAAGGTTGTCGTGTCGCCCTGGACCTCGAGTTCCAGCTCTCGGGGATGAAGGCGCTCCTTGGCGCGGCCTTTAACCGCGCCGCCGATCAGATGGTCGACGCGTTCTGTACCCGAGCTAACGAACTGCTCGGCGGCAGCTAGGTCAGGGCGCATGCATGTTGAAGTGGTTTACGCCCTGCCGGAGAAACAGCATCGCGTGCATCTGGAGCTCGAAAAGGGCAGCACCGTTGCCGCAGCCCTCGCGGCCGTCGCCCGGGTCAGTCCTTTTGCGGAACTCGATCTTGCGGCCGTGCCTGTTGGCGTCTACGGGCGTTCAGCATCCCGGGAAACGCTGCTGGTAGAGGATGATCGGGTCGAGATCTATCGGCCGCTTGTGGTCGATCCGATGGAAGCGCGCAGGCGTCGGGCCGGCGAGGAGCGCTGAACGCTCCGTCAGTCGGTGCCGCCGCTGGTGGAGACGGTGGCAACGGAAGCCTGATCCGGCGCTGCCCTGTCCACGGAGGCTTGCTCGGGTACACCGGCGTCAGCGGACGCCTGATCCGGTGTTGGAGCTTCTGTGGAAGCCTGGTCCGGTGCCGGTGTTTCTGCGGAGGCCTGATCGGTCGCCGCCGCTTCCTCTTCCGCGGCCTTAGCAGCTGCAATAGCCTCCGATTGCGCGGTGGGAATCATATCGCCGGTGAAGTAGGCGAGCTGGTCTTCTACGAAAAACAGGCTGACGAGCTGGGACGAGCTGAACACGCCAGGTAACTCAATGGAGTAAACGTAGTCCCAGCGGTCGTCGTTGAAGGCGTTGCGCACCACAGGCTCGCCCATGACAAAGGCGACCTGCGATCGGGTCATGCCCGGCTTGAGCTTGTCGATCATCTGCTGAGTGATCACGTTGCCCTGCTGCACCTGGAGCTTATGGACCCGGGGTATTTTCGGCATCTTGAAGCTGCAACCTCCGAGCAGGAGGGCAGAGCAGATTGCGGTGAAGACCATTGCACGCATGGCCCGGCATGTTACTGGCAATACCCGGCGGTTTCGAGGGGTGTCGGGCAATGTCAGCTGGCTTCTTTGAGCAGTATTCTTGCGTATTCTCTCGATTCGTCCGTGACTCGGGCGCCGGCCAGCATGCGGGCGAGCTCGTCGACGCGATCGTCCTGAGAGAGTTCAGCGATCTCCGTGTCCTGATCGCCGGATTTGCTGACTTTCAGGTGTTCGAGGCCGAGAGCGGCGATCTGCGGCGCGTGAGTAATACAGATCACCTGTGTGTGACCGGCAAGACCGCGCAGCAGGCGGCCGACCGTATCCGCCGTTGTGCCTCCAACTCCCACGTCTGCTTCATCGAGGATGAGGCTCGGCAGCTGGTTTTTGGCCGCTGCGACGATCTGAATCGCAAGACTGATCCGGGCCCGTTCGCCGCCGGAAG
>JBCDDI010000050.1:0-12078 GCA_039180365.1 Pseudomonadota bacterium | reverse complement strand
TCGCGCGCTCCAGGACGCCGGCGTCGAACACATTTTCGGCTATCCCGGCGGATCGGCGCTGCACATCTACGATGCGATCTTCAAGCAGCAGAAGATTGAGCACATCCTCGTGCGCCACGAGCAGGCGGCTACCCATATGGCCGACGCCTATGCCCGGGCGACGGGCAAGGCCGGCGTGGTGCTTGTCACTTCCGGGCCCGGTGCCACAAATGCCGTTACCGGCATCGCTACGGCGTACATGGACTCCGTGCCCATGATTGTGATCTCCGGCCAGGTACCCAGCAGCGTCATCGGTACCGACGCCTTTCAGGAGACTGATATGGTCGGCGTGTCCCGGCCGGTCGTGAAGCACAGCTTTATGGTCAGAAAGCCTGAGGACATTCCCGGTATTGTCTGGAAGGCCTTTCATATCGCAACAACCGGGCGCCCTGGCCCGGTGGTGATTGATGTGCCGAAAGACATGACGGACCCGGAGATAGTGGCGCCTTACAGCTATCCCAATTCGATCCGCATGCGCTCTTACAATCCCGCCGTGCGCGGTAACGGTCGGCAGATCAGGAAGGCCGCGGCGGCCCTTGTTGCTGCCAAGCGCCCGGTTATCTATGCCGGTGGCGGCGTCATCATGGGCGATGGCGCCGATGCGCTGACTCGCCTTGCGAAGCGCTTGAACTATCCGGTCACAAATACGCTCATGGGGCTTGGCTGTTTCCCGGGGGACGACGAGCAGTTCATCGGCATGCTCGGCATGCACGGCACCTTCGAAGCGAACATGAGCATGCACCATGCGGACGTCATCTTCGCCGCCGGTGCACGCTTCGATGATCGGGTGACGAACAACCCGGCCAAGTTCTGCCCTGATGCGACGATCATCCATATCGACGTGGACCCGGCTTCTATCTCGAAGATCATCGACGTGGACATTCCCATCGTTGGGGAAGCCGCAAGCGTCCTCGGCGATCTCGCAGACACGATCGATAATCTCCTCGACAACGACCCGGAGCTCCTTGACAAAGAAGCGCACGAGCGCTGGTGGTCGCAGGTCAACGGCTGGCGGGATGCCCATGGTCTCGACCATCAGATAAGCGTCGATCCCGCCAAGCCGATTCTGCCGCAGCAGGCGATTCAGTCGCTCTACCGGGCAACGGATGGTGATGCCTTCATCACAAGCGACGTCGGCCAGCACCAGATGTTCGCAGCCCAGTACTACAAGTTCGCCAAGCCCCGGCGCTGGATCAACTCCGGTGGCCTCGGCACCATGGGTTTCGGTCTGCCGGCCGCCATGGGGGTGCAGTTTGCCTATCCGGATGCGACCGTAGCCTGCGTCACCGGTGAAGGCAGCTTCATGATGAACATGCAGGAGCTCTCCACCTGCCTGCAGTATGGCCTGCCCATCAAGATCATTGCGCTGAACAACCAGGCCCTCGGTATGGTTAAACAGTGGCAGGACATGCAGTACGGCGGACGCCATTCTCAGAGCACTTACAGCGACTCGCTGCCGGACTTCAAGACGCTCGTAGAGGCCTTCGGGCATATCGGCTTCAAAGTGGATGCCGCCGGGGACCTCGATGCGGTTATGGACGAAGCCTTCGGCCCGGCCCTTAAAAACCGGCTGGTCTTCGTTGACGTGTGGGTAGATCCCCATGAACACGTCTATCCCATGGCGATCAAAGGCGGCTCCATGCAGGACATGCACCTCTCCAAGATCACTACGAGTATCCAGGGAGACTACATGTAATGCGCCACATCATTGCCGTGCTCCTGGAGAACGAGCCAGGCGCGCTGTCGCGGGTCGTTGGCCTCTTTGCGCAGCGCAACTACAACATCGAATCCCTGACCGTTGCACCGACTGAGGATGCAACGCTTTCCCGGCTGACGCTGACAACTGTCGGTGATGACAACAAGATCGAACAGATCATGAAACACCTCTACAAAGTGATTGAGGTGGTGAAGGTGGTTGATCTCTCGGAAGCCGAGCACGTGGAACGGGAGCTCATGCTCGTGAAGATCCGCGCTGAGGGAAGCGCCCGGGAGGAGGTGAAACGGACCGCAGACATCTTCCGCGGCCAGATTGTTGACGTCACCCCGAACGGCTACACGGTGCAGCTGTCCGGACCGAGCGACAAGCTCGACGCCTTTATCCGTGCCATCGGCAAACTCTCGATTCTTGAAGTTGCGCGAACGGGCGTATCGGGGATCGGCCGGGGTGAGAAAATACTCTCAGTGTAAGCACCGCGGGCACGCTCTGATTAAAAGAAACTCTTAAGGTACCTGACCATGCAAGTTTATTACGACAAAGACGCCGACCTTTCGCTCATTCAGAAGATGAACGTGCTCGTCGTCGGCTACGGCTCCCAGGGCCACGCGCACGCTAACAATCTCAGGGATTCCGGGGTCAGCAATATTTCCATCGGTCTCCGCGCCGGCTCTGATTCCTGGCGCAAGGCGGAAAATGCAGGCTTCAAGGTCACGGAAGTTGCCGAAGGTGCTGCGGATGCCGACCTGATCATGGTGCTCACCCCCGATGAGCATCAGCAGGCGCTCTACCGCGATCAGATCCTGCCGAATGTGAAAGCCGGTGCCACGCTCTGTTTTGCCCACGGCTTCAACATCCACTTCGGGCTCATCGAGCCTCGGGCTGATCTCGACGTCATCATGATCGCCCCGAAGGGGCCGGGTCATACGGTCCGTTCCGAGTATGTCGCCGGTGGCGGCGTTCCGAGCCTGATTGCGGTGTTTCAGGATTCCACCGGTCAGGCTAAGAGCACGGCGCTGTCTTACGCTTCCACAAACGGCGGCGGCCGCGCTGGCATCATTGAGACAACCTTCCGGGAAGAGACCGAGACGGATCTCTTTGGCGAGCAGGCCGTGCTCTGTGGCGGCGCCGCAGCGCTCGTGCAGGCGGGCTTTGAGACACTCGTGGAAGCCGGCTACGCGCCGGAGATGGCCTACTTCGAGTGCCTCCATGAGCTCAAGCTGATCGTCGACTTCTTCTACGAAGGTGGCATCACCAACATGTGGTACACGGTCTCGAACACCGCCGAGTATGGCGGTCTCACCCGCGGGCCGCGGGTGGTCACGGAAGAGACCAAAAAGGAAATGAAGCGCATCCTCGAGGAAATCCAGACCGGTCGCTTCGCCAAGGAATTTGTTGCCGAATATCAGGCTGGAGCACCATCGATCAAAGCCATGCGCCGTATCAGCCAGGGTCACGAGATCGAAGCGGTTGGCGAAGGGCTGCGTGCTATGATGCCGTGGATTCAGGAAAACCGCCTCGTCGACAAAGACAAGAACTAACAGGCATGAGTGACGACCCCAGGCTGAAAGCGGTTCCCGGTTCCACGGAGCCGGAGTCTGAGTTCGGCTCTGAGCCCGCGAAACACCGTCGTCGCGGTATCTACCTGCTGCCCAATCTGATCACGACCGGCGCTCTCTTCGCCGGTTTCTATGCCATCGTTGCCGGCATGAACGGCAACTTCGTGGCCGCCGCCCTTGCCATCATCGTTGCCGCCCTGCTTGATACCGCAGACGGACGCGTCGCCCGCTGGACGCGCACGGAAAGCCAGTTCGGCGCCGAATACGATTCCCTTTCGGATATGGTCGCCTTTGGCGTCGCCCCGGCTCTGGTGGCGTTCTCCTGGGGCTTAAGCAGTCTCGGTCAGGCCGGGTGGGTGGCGACCTTCGTCTACATGGCCTGCGCCGCCCTGCGGCTGGCACGCTTCAACACATCCGGCGACAACAAGACCTTCACCGGTCTCGCAAGTCCTGCGGCTGCCGCCATCATTGCCTGCATGGTCTGGGCCTGGAGCGATGCAGGCTTCGGCGCGCCGTCGCTTGCAGCGTCCGTCGCCATGGGCTTAGCCGTTGTCTGCGTTGGACTGCTGATGGTTTCAAACTTCATCTACTTTTCGCCGAAGCTGCTGGAGTTCAAGGGTCGTGTGCCCTTCATCACGCTGGTTGCCGTGGTGCTTGTGTTCGCCGTGCTGTTCATCAGTCCACCGCGGGTGCTGTTGGCGATCGCGGTGGTCTATGCGGCGTCCGGCCCCGTGCAGCACCTCTGGCGCCGGGCCCGGCGTCGGCGTCGACAGGCTGCCGCCAAAGAGTGAACCATTGCGCCGGAGCCGGGGTCTTAAGATGGACCCTCGGAGACCGGCGCGAACTGCCTGCAGCTCCCGGGGACCTGCAACGAGAGGAGTAAGCCTGTGCTGATCAGGAAGCCTGCAGATATCAAAAGCTCGGAAATCACTCCCGAGACGCAGTTCACAAATCGACGCACGGTCGTGAAGGCCCTGGGTTTAAGCGCCGCACTGCCACTGCTTGGCCCGATGCACAGCGCATCAGCCGCTCCGATGGTGCCTGTGGTCGATGAGCCGCTGACACCGGAAGACATAGTCGCCAGCTTCAACAACTTCTATGAATTCGGCACCGACAAAGGGGATCCAGTCCGTTACGCCGACCAGATGACCACGGACCCCTGGAAAGTAAAGGTCAGCGGCGAAGCAGAGGTGACCGGCGAGTTCGACTATGAAGACCTGATGAAAGGTTTGACCGCGGAGGAGCGCATTTACCGGTTCCGCTGCGTGGAAGCCTGGTCCATGGTTGTTCCCTGGCTTGGTATCCCTTTGAAGGACATTCTCGCTCCGCTGAAACCCACCTCGAAGGCAAAGTACGTTGAGTTCAAAACGCTCTACCGCCCGGACGAAATGCCGGGGCAGCGTTCTGCTTTCTCATCCATCGACTGGCCCTATGTGGAAGGCCTGCGCATGGACGAAGCCATGCATCCGCTGACGCTGATGGCCACTGGCGTATACGGCAAGCCGCTGCCGAATCAGAACGGTGCGCCCTGGCGGCTGATTGTGCCCTGGAAGTATGGGTTCAAAAGCATCAAGTCCATCGTCAGCATTCGCTTCACACGGAGGGCTCCGAAGAACACCTGGCAGATGCTGCAACCGCAGGAGTACGGTTTTTACGCGAACGTAAACCCCGAGGTCTCTCATCCGCGCTGGAGTCAGGCTCGAGAGCGACGCTTACCCAGCACACTTTTTGACCCGAACTGGATGCCAACGCTGCCGTTTAACGGCTACGCCGATCAGGTGGCCTCGCTTTATGACGGCATGGATCTCAGTCGCTACTACTAGCGTCGCCGGGGAACGGACCCTGAAGGGGCTTCTACACGGGCTCCTGGCCTTACCGCTGTTGCTCCTGGTCTGGGACGTTTACGGTGAAATCGCCGCCCCCGGGTCGCGGCTCGGTGCGGATCCCGGGGGTGCCGTTGTCCTGTACCTGGGGATCTGGGCGATTCGCCTGCTGCTGCTGTCCCTTGCCGTGAGCTCCCTTAGAAGACTCTCAGGCAACGCCCGCCTGCTTCGCTATCGGCGCATGATCGGGCTCTGGGCCTTCGCCTATCTGCTGCTGCACTTCCTGGCCTATCTCGGCTTCCTGGCGGTGTTTGATCTCGCTGTGATCGGCGAGGACATCTTCGAGCGCCCTTACATCACCGTGGGCTTTGCGGCGCTCCTGCTGCTTGTGCCTCTCGCGGTCACGTCCACGAACGGCTGGCGGCGCCGGCTCGGACGGCGGTGGGTGCAGCTGCACCGGGCCAGCTACCTGGCCATGGCCTTAGGTCTCCTGCACTTCTTCTGGCTGACGAAAGACGGTTTTGCAGAAGTTGCGCTCTATGGGCTGCTGTTTGCTGCCCTTATGACTGAGCGGGTGCTCAACGGCGGCTTAAGCCGGGGCGTTAAAGCCGGCTGGATGCGGCGCGCTTCGCGCTAGCCTCGGCGAGTTCGGCCAGACACCGCTCACTGTCCTCCCAACCGATACAGGCATCGGTGATGCTCTGCCCGTAGGTGAGCGTCTCCGGGTTTGCCACCTTCTGATTGCCCGCGACTAGATTGCTTTCGATCATTACCCCGAAGATGCGGGGCTCGTTGTCTGCCAGCTGGCCGCAGATATCGGCACAGACTTTGAGCTGCTTGAGATGATCTTTCTCACTGTTGGCGTGGCTCATGTCGATCATCACACGGTTGTTCAGGCCCGCCTGCTCCAGGAGCCGTGCAGCATAGTGCACGGAAGGATTGTCGTAGTTGGGTTTGCCACCGCCGCCGCGAAGAATGACGTGACAGTCCTCGTTGCCGGAGGTCGAGAAGATGGCTGAATGTCCCTCTTTGGTGACCGAGAGAAAGATGTGCGGGTGGGCTGCACTGTTGATCGCATCTACCGCCACCTGAATGGAGCCGTCCGTGGAGTTTTTGAAGCCGATGGGACAGGAGAGCCCTGATGCGAGCTGGCGGTGTACCTGTGATTCGGTGGTCCGGGCCCCGATCGCGCCCCAGGACACGAGGTCGCCGAGATACTGGGGCGTAATCGGATCAAGATACTCCGTTGCCGTTCCCAGACCCCGCTCGCCGATGTCGTGGAGCAGGCTCCGGGCGACACGCAGGCCTTCGTTGATGTCGAAGGAGTCGTTGAGATTGGGATCGTTGATCAGGCCCTTCCAGCCAACGGTTGTGCGGGGTTTCTCGAAGTAAACGCGCATGAGGATGTGCAGGTGCTCGTCGTACTGTTTCACTTGTGCCGCAAGCCGGTCTGCGTATTCCCGCGCGGCTACCGGGTCGTGAATCGAGCAGGGCCCGATGATTACCAGCAGGCGCGAGTCTTCGCCTTTGAGGATCCGGCTGATGCTCTGGCGATTGGAGAACACGAGTTCGGAAAGCTCGTCGCTGATCGGCACTTCTGACAGCAGCGCGTTCGGCGCCACCACCTCTTCCATGCCGGTAATGCGGGTATCGTCTGTCAGGTACTTCATGGTTCGGCCTGCCTCAGGGGGCGCTAAGTGTACAATGAACGGTAATGACACAGGCGCTCACAGACCGGTCCCGCAAGCTGCTCAAGGCCATGGGCATTGAGGTCTATCGGCTGCGCCATGGCGACGCCGCGCGGGAACCGGTCGAACAGGCTCCCGATCAGACGCCGGTAAAACAGGCTCTGAAAGATACGCTGCCGCCGCTCGCAGGTTCTGAGACCGCCCCAGCGTCGGCGCCGCCGTCTGCGTCCCCGGCGCCGATGACCGTCCCTGCCGATGCAGGCCCGGCGGTTGCGCCCTTTGTTGTGCTCTGTCTGCGTAAGGCCGGTGGACTCGTGATCCTGGAAGCCGATGCGACCGGCGGCCCGCGGCAGAAGGCGGAACGACGCTTTGCCGTGGACCTTCTCGCGGCGGCAACGGGCGCCTGGGGTGGGGATACGGAAGCCCTCGTCTTCAGCTGGCCGCAAGCGGCCATAGAGAATACCGCTGTGGCGCAGCGCAAGGCGCTCAGGGCGTTTCTTGCCAAACAGCTGAGCGATGCCCAGGCCACCGTCGTACTTATGGACGAGGGGTTGAGTGCCCGGCTGCCGGAGGACGGTGCCTTTTTTGATGGCAGCGCGGATGCTGGCGGCGCAGACGTACTGTCTGTGCCTCCACTTACGGCGCTCATGAGCGATGGCGCCCTGAAGCGGGCACTCTGGCAGACCCTGGAGCGCTACGGGGCCGAATGAAGATCCGACCCATGTTCAGCGAGGATCTGGACCAGGTCCTTGCCAACGAGTTCACGGGTTATGACTACCCCTGGACACGCGGAGTGTTTGCCGACTGCCTGAAAGTCGGCAATCAGTGCTGGGTGCTTGAGAAGGCCGGCGAGATCCTCGGGCACGCCATTGTCACCATCGGTGCTGGCGAGGCACACCTGTTAAACGTCTGCGTCCGGGCGAGCGAGCAGGGGGGCGGTCTTGGCAGGGCGCTCGTACTCTACGCACTGGAAAAGGCTCACGCGGCGGGCGCAGATGCGCTGTTCCTGGAGGTCAGACCGTCGAACCACGTCGCGGCCAGGCTCTACGACTCCCTCGGATTCAGTGAAGTGGGGGTGCGCAAGGACTACTATCCGGCGACGCTCGGCCACGAGGACGCCCGTGTGCTTGTGTTGGATCTGTCGAGCTTCTTCGCTGAGGGCAGGCAGAGCCCTTGAGGGGCCGGTATAATCCCGCGCCTTTTGTTGTGAGACCCCTTTCATGGCTGTAAGTCCCGCCGCCATTGCGCGGCAGGTTAATGCGCGACGTACCTTCGCCATCATCTCTCACCCGGACGCCGGAAAGACGACGATGACGGAGAAGCTGCTGCTGTTCGGCAATGCCATCAAGCTGGCCGGGACCGTTAAATCCCGGAAATCCGATCGGCACGCCACCTCAGACTGGATGACCATGGAGCAGGAACGCGGCATCTCCGTGACCACCTCCGTAATGCAGTTCCCCTATGGGGAAGCGATGGTCAATCTGCTCGATACGCCCGGCCACGAAGACTTCTCCGAGGATACCTATCGGACGCTGACGGCCGTGGATTCAGCGCTCATGGTTATTGACGGGGCTCGCGGGGTGGAGCCGCGGACCATCAAGCTTATGGAGGTGTGTCGACTCAGGGACACGCCGATCCTGACGTTCATCAACAAACTCGATCGCGAGATCCGCGACCCCATTGAGGTGCTCGACGAGATCGAAGAGATCCTGCAGATCCAGTGTGCGCCCATGAACTGGCCCATCGGTATGGGCAGGCACTTTCGCGGCGTTTACGACCTCTATCGGGATCGTATCGTTCGCTACGAGCAGGGCCACGGCCACCACATCCACGACTACGAAGAAATCGAAGGGCTCGACAGCGAGGCGGCGCGGCACTTTCTCGGTGACGACTATGAGGAGTTCGTGGAGGAAATCGAGCTCGTCAAAGGTGCAAGCCATGAGTTTGTTCTCGAAGACTTCCTCGGCGCCACCCTGACGCCCGTTTACTTCGGCACCGCTCTCGGCAACTTTGGTGTCCGCGAACTCCTCGATGGTTTCGTCGCAGCGGCGCCACCCCCGCAGCCGCGGGAGACAGAGACCCGGCTTGTGAGCCCTGAAGACGAGAAGTTCTCGGGCTTCGTCTTCAAGATCCAGGCGAATATGGATCCAAAGCACCGGGACCGCATCGCGTTCTTAAGGGTCTGTTCCGGAACCTATGACCACGGTATGCGCATGCGGCACGTGCGCCTCGAAAAAGCTATTAAGGTGACTGACGCCGTGACCTTCATGGCCGGTGATCGAGTTCAGGCAACGGAGGCCTATCCCGGCGACATCATCGGCCTGCACAATCACGGCACGATTCAGATTGGTGATGTGTTCACCGAGGGCGAGCAACTTCGCTTCAAGGGCATTCCAAACTTTGCCCCGGAGCTCTTCCGCCGCGTGCGGGTGAAGGATCCCCTGAAGAGTAAACAGCTCGAGAAAGGCCTGGATCAGCTGGCCGAGGAGGGGGCAAGTCAGATCTTCAAACCCTTCACCCGCAACGACCTTATCGTTGGTGCCGTGGGTGTGCTGCAGTTCGACCTTGTCGCCTACCGGCTGAAGGACGAATACCGGGCCGATTGCGTCTATGAGGACGCGAACATCTTCACGGCCCGTTGGGTCACCTGTGAAGACGAGAAGATGCTTGCAGACTTCAAACGCAAACACGAAGAACAGCTCGCCGTTGACGGAGGCGGCTACCTCACCTACCTGGCGCCAACGCGGGCCAACCTGATGCTGGCGGAAGAACGCTGGCCGGAGATCACCTTCTCCAAGACCCGCGAACATTGAGCGAACTCGTCGACGAGGGCCTGCTGCAACGCCTCGGCGCCTATGGCGCGTCCGATGCGGCGAGCTACCTGGGTGCTGCGCGACTCATCAACGAGGTGCTCGAGGTGAATCTCGATCAGCAGGCGCTGGACGAAAAGCTCAGTGCCCTGGTGGCTGACTATGATCCTGCGCAGACACCCTGGGCTTATCTGAAGGAAGCCGGTTTCGGACAGAGCGCCGCCACGGACGTGATCGCCGGCAGCCGCCTCGACGAAGTGCTCAGGACCCGACGCGGCCTCCCCATTACGCTCGGCGCTCTGCTGGCACATCTGGCCGTGGCATCGGAGCAAACCGCCTGCGGCGTGAACTTTCCCGGCCACTTCCTTGTCCGCGTTGGGCAGTCGCTCGTTGACCCCTTTGTCATGGAAAGCCGCAGCGAGCAGGAGTGTCGCGATGCCCTGCCGGAGGAGGCCAGGCGCGGCAACCTGTTCCCGGAAGCGCGCCCGACAGACGTGCTGCTGCGCATGCTCAACAATCTCAAATACCACTATGTGAGCGGCGGTGAGTTCCACCGGGCCTTGACCATGGTCGACTGCCAGCTCCGGGTAGTGCCGGATCACGACGGTCTGATCTTCGAGCAGGGTGAGTACTGGCTCCGCCTTGGTTCCGTGCAGGGTGCCCGCCTGGCCTACAGCCGCGCGAGCCAGAGCGTCGATGCCACCATTGCCGATCTCGCCCGGCAGCGTCTTAAGAGTCTGGAAGGTCGGGACGACGTGCTGCACTGAGGCTAGGGCTTGGTATCCAGCCCGAATAGAAAAGCGTTTGTGACGAGGGAGCCTCGTGGAGGCCTCGCGGATCAGTCGTCGCGCATGTCCGGCCAGGGATCTTCGAGATCAAGACGCACGGGCTGGCCGAAGCCGGGAATGCGGATCTCATCCTTCGTGATCGTCAGATCTTCACCTTCGATCACCCCTTCGCCAAACTGGTAGATGGCGGCCGTTTCCGGATCGTCGGCCAGGCTGTCATAGGCCGCAGCGTTTTCGCTGATGGCTTCGTTCTTTCGAGCCCAGTCGGTCATGGCCGCCTTGCCCCAGCGCCTGGTCAGCATCCGTTCCGTGACCTTCGGAGCTAAGAAGAACCCCGTGGCGTTGTTGCCACCGAAGCCCTTGGAGTTGATGAAGGCGCCGTCGAGTTGTTCCGGCTCGAGCTCGAGGTGCTTCATGGGCAGATGCAGATGGTCCTGGTAAACGTCTTCGGCAATATGATCGATGCTTGTGATCCCTGGCAGCCAGCCGTGGGCCCAGGTCCCGAGCACGGCCGCCAGCTGGTCGCCGCCGGCTGGCGCCATGGAGTGCCCGACATAGGCCTTCACAGCAGTGACGGGCCAGTTGTCGATGCCATTGATACGGGCGAGCTCGTCGAGGATGTGCGATTCCGTGACCCGGTTCTGCGGCGTGCCGGTGCCATGCGCTGACATATGCGTGCGGCGCTTCAGGCCCTCTTCTCCCAGCATGGCCCGGGCCAGCCCCATGGCCTTGCCGACGGTGAGGTAGTTGCCGATGCCTGGGCCGGGAATGGACTTCTTGTAGCCGTCTGCATTCACGAAGATGCCGCCAACGGCCCCAAGGATGTGAGCACCCAGTTCCAGTGCCAGCTCATCATCCATGATCATGGTGTACACGGCGCTTTCGGCGACGGTGAATCCGCCGTTGGAAGAAAAGGGGCGGCAGGCGCGACGGTGATCCGGCGAGGTCGAACCGTCGAGACTCATGATCTGCTCGTCTTCCATGAGCGCACCCATGGTCCGATAGCCTTCAATGACCTCCGGGACAATAGGGGCTTCCGAGTTGCCGACGAGCACGACCCGCTTGCGACCCGAGAGGATGTCTTCACAGCCGGCGCGGACGTTGTAGAGGAAGGTGGCGCAGGCGCCGATGATTCCAGCCGCGCCTCCGGCGGAGCCGAGCACATAGGCGTTCACGAAATCCGCCGGCATCTCGTTCAGGCCCAGGGGCACGTTCTTCGAGGTGGGTCGGCGACCCAGCAGCGGATTCTGGAACATGCCGCCATAGCCGTCGTTGTCGAGCTGCCCCATGGCGGAGCCCGAATAGACGGCAAACTGATCCGGAGGCACCACGGCTTTCAGGTCGTCGAGGTTGATGCCTGTGGAACGGACGGCATCCGAGGCACCAAAAACCGTGAGCTGCAGTCCGCGGGGATGGTTCCGGGACTGATAGCGGCTTCCGGGCTCGAAGCCCGTTGGCAACTGGCCCGCGCTCGATACCCGCGACTTACGCAGATCCGGGAGCAGCACCTCGAGGCGATCGGGCACGGTGATATGCACTTCCGCGTCATTCACTGCCGCCACGGTCCAACCCTCGGGGACATCCTCGGGCAGGTAGCGCTTGCTCATGACGAAGCTGAAGGGGCTGTCCGGCTCCGTTGCGTGGAGTCTGGCCGTGC
>JBCDDI010000049.1:0-12238 GCA_039180365.1 Pseudomonadota bacterium | reverse complement strand
TCGCTATCGCCCTGTTCCTGTTCTGCGCCACGGCCTCCATGCACGGCCTGGCACAACCCGGCGCTCAGGCGGTGAGTCCGGAGAAAGCCCTTCTGACCCGCATGCACCAGATGCGCCTCGCCTACGAGCGCGAGCGGGCCCAGAAAGAAAACGAGGCACGGGCAAATGTCCGTCTCGTTACCCAGAACACGCCTCGCGGCGTCGACAGTCCGACGGTCAGCGGCCTCCGGGCTCAGACGAACCAGCAGCTGGTCCGCTTCGAACAGCAGTTCCGCTGTCTCGATGTCGACGTGGACAACGCCGGCGGCAATACGGTCGTCATCTGCGGAGACAACTCCGGCGATATCGAAGGCAGCAACGTCCACGCCGAACGCGACATCATCACGATCCCCGGAGGTCAGCCATGAAAACCCTACTCCTTTTCGCCCTGCTCGTTGCGAGCGCGGGCGCCGGGCTACGCGCCGAGGCTATCCCGCTCGCAGGGGCCAGCGTCGCCGTACATCCGGGTTTCGTGATCCGCGCTCAGGACCGCTTTGACCCGGCAATTCAACGGCTCATGGCTGAGCACTCGCTGAGGAGCCTGCCCCTGCAGTACGGCCAGCTCTACTACCTCTACCCCATCGGCGTGACGCCACGCCTTGAGGGATTGCAGATCCGCTACCTGGAGTCACTCCTCGACAAAGAAGCGGCCCGCATCGCTGCAGAGGAAGCCGCCGCTGCTGAGGAAGACACGGCCGCTGAGGAAGAAGCGCAAAGCAATCAGTGAACCTCCCGGCTGCTGGCCGTGACCTACGAAGCAGGTAACCGATGCAGACCGATAGAGACAAGGACAGACCCATGCTCCTCAATACCAAGACCCGAACCGCAAAACTCATCGTCCTCACCGCCCTGGGCATCCTGAGCATGCTCCTGCTGGCCGACGGTGCCGAAGCGAAATCGAAAAAGAAGCAGCAGAGTGCCGAGGCCCTGGAAGCCGCGCTGACGGAAGTGCAGTGCGCGGGGCTCAAACCACGGGTCGCCGTCTACGGCTTCTATGCCACCGGTAAGATGGCCTCCTTCGAGGGCTTCAACGTTGGCGACGGTCTCGCCGCGCAGCTCGCCACCGCACTCAACAGCACGGACTGTTTCGTCGTCCTCGACCGCACCGGCCTCTCGGACATTCTCCGGGAGCAGGAGCTTGGTCTCGCTGGCGTGGTCAACCGCGACACCGCACCGAAGGCCGGCCGGCTTGTGGGCGCAGAGGTGATCATCAAGGGCACCATTACGGAGTTCGATCCAAACAAGCGCGGCGGCGGCCTGACCCTGGGTATGGCATTGCCGAAGACGCCGCTGGGCCTGCGCCTCGGTCGGAACGGCAGCAAAGCGCACGTGGGTCTGGATGTCAGCGTTATCGACGCAAGCACGGGCCAGGTGAAGTTCTCTCATCGCGTTACCGCGGACTCAAAGACCGGCGGCTGGACCATCGGCCTCGACTTCAAGGAAGCGAGCATCGGCGGGGATACCTTCGCCAAGACGCCCCTCGGCATCGCCTCAAGGAACGCCCTGGGTCAGGCAGTACTGCTGATCGCCGACGACCTCAAAACAACAGCACGGCGATTTCAGATTGCCAGTCTCGACGCCGGTGAGGTTTATCTGAACGCCGATCAGGCGAGCGGCGTTAAAGCCGGCGACCAGTACAAGGTTTCAACCGTTGTGCGAACGCTGATTGATCCGGCCACCGGCCTGCTGCTGGACACGGTGGAACGGGAAGTCGGCAAGGTGAAGATCCTGGAAGTGACCGAACGCTACGCCCGGGCCGAGCTCCTGGAAGGCACCCGTATCAAGCGCGGCGACTTTGTCCATCTTTGAAGAAATCCCCAGCGCCCTTCGACCGGCGCACTTAACGGCGGCCTCAGGTCGCCGTCTTTTTTCCGGGCACAATCAGCCGGGATAGAAGCGGGGTAGCGGCTCCGGCACCGCCTCAAGGGCGCCAGTTTCAACGAGGCGCCGGGTCAGGAAAGTCATGTTGTTATCGAGGAAACGCAACAGGTCAGCATCTTTAATCGGATCAAAGTCGTAGCTTGCCATTTCTTCAACAGCCTCAGCCGTCGACCAGCCCTGAAAAAGCACCCGATAAAGACCGATCGCTGCACCCGTGCGCTGGGAACCAGCCGTGCAGTGCACGAGCACCTTCTGATCCTGTGCCAGCGAGCGACGTACCTGATCGAGTGCCAGTACATAGTTCTCCGGATCCCCCTGCCCATCGCCAAGCATCGGGAAACGATAGTTCTCGATGCCGAGCTCCTCGGCGACCACCATCTCCGCCGCGTGATCAGGTTTGTCCATGGCGGGACGATTCATGTTGACGATAACTTCGATGCCGTTGTCTACCAGCACCTGCTCAATAAGATCCCTGTGCAGCTGACCGCTGCGATAGAGACCCTCTTCCACCTCGCCCCAGCGTTTCGGGAAAAGGCGATCTTCAAGGAACTCTTTCCAGGCTTCGAAAAGCCCCCAGAGCACCAAAAGAAAGAGCAACGCACGCACCATGGGGCGCTGCAGGAGTTTCGAGGTAGTCACGAGCAGCCCTGTTCAGCAGTTCTGGCCGCAGCCCGGGTGAGTGCGTCGAGCATCTCCTGATGCGCGGCTACAATGTCGCGCAGTCGCGCACCGTTAGCCTCTGTGGCCGCTTCGAACACACAGCGTTCCCCAGCAACACCAAACAGGGCTCGCACTTCGACGCTCGGGGCCAGCCCTTCACCGCGATCAACGGCAAAGAACCGCTCCAGGAGAATCGAAAGCTCCGGCCCCCTGCCAGCGGCGAGGAAAGCCCGGTCCATGTGGCTTGCCAGGAGCGGGCGAAGATTGTCAGGCCAGAAGGCGCCGGCGTAATAGTTGAGGCGCTGATCGGCCTCCAGCCGCCAGATGCGATCCGTGTCGAGGCCCGGCGCTACGGCAACCACCGGCTGTACGTCCGGTGGTGCATCCAGGGTGGTCCCTTCCAGCCAGTAAATGCGCTCCGGGGGCCGTTCGGACTTCAGGTCCGGCATACAGCCGCCGAGCAACAACGTTGCCAGCAGCAACCGCAGCGCCGCTCTGCCTGTTAGCCTTGAAGACATCACGGTTCCGCCACCACCGCGTCGCGCTGCGGGCGATAGATGAGCTGCGAAGGATCCTCCCGCAGTCGAGCGCTCAATCGATTGAGCTGCGCCGTCACCTCCCGAAGATCCGAGGCAAGCCCGGTGACTTCATCCAGGCCATCACCGAGCAGTCGATCAACGCTGCCTTCGTTGGCCACGAGCCAACCATCAACGCGGGCAGAAGCCGCTGCCAGATTGCGGCTGGTCGTTTTCAGGTCACCGGCAATCTCGGGCCAGTCGGATTTCACCGCCTGTTCCAGACCGCCTGCGGTGTTTTCAAGGCGTGTCAGGGTGTTGCGCATTGACGCCATAAGCTCCGGCACCTGCTCGCGCTCCGCAGCCAGCGTTTCACTCAACAGCAGCAGGTTGTCGAGAAAATCTTCTACCCGCGCACGGTTTTGTTCGCCGGCCCAGGCATTGAGGCGAGCAAGAAGCCGGCGCGCATCGGTGGTGAGATCGCCGCTGCCGGAGAGGAGCGCGGATAGACCGCTCGGCCTGAAAGGAATGATGGGCACGCCGGTCTCATGCATCTGCTGAGGAGTGGCCAGATCAAGCTGATTGGCCAGGTCAATATTGGCGATACCGGTAACGCCCTGCGCCACCAGCGTCGCATAGCTGGCGTCGCCGATCGGCAGACCCTCAGCGATCTCGATAAACACCTCCACAACCGGTTCCGGCGACTCCGTGTGCAGCACGATATCGACCACCGTGCCGACGTTTACGCCCAGGTAGCGAACGATGCTGCCGTTGCTCAGGCCGTTAACGTTGCCGTCAATCTGCACCACATAGCTCGCCTGGGGATCGCTATCGCCGGCGTCACCCAGCCACATCACGAGCCCGACAAGGGCGGCAATACCTAAGAGCAGAAACAGGCCAACGGCCACGAAGTTCGTATCAGGGTTCACACCGTTTCCCCGGTACGGATGATGCGCGCCCGCACCCCATTGAAATAGCTGTTTACCCAGGGGTGGTCGATTTTTGCCACCTCATCCAGCGTGCCAGTGCGAGCTCGCTTATCCACGAGCACGGCCACCCGATCAGACAGGGAGTACAAGGTATCGAGATCGTGGGTGATGATCACAACGGTCAGATCCAGGCTCTCACGCAGATAAAGCACAACGTCTTCGAACTCTTCTGCGGCGATGGGATCAAGACCTGCCGTTGGCTCGTCGAGGAAGAGCAGCTCCGGATCCAGGGCCAGCGCCCGAGCCAGCGCCGCGCGTTTCACCATACCACCGGACAACTCCGACGGCACTTTGTCCTCCGCCACGCGAGGCAGTCCGGCCATCTGTATCTTCAGGCTGGCGAGCTTCGCCCGGGTGCTGCTTTTCATCTTCGAGTGCAGGGCAATAGGCAGTTCAACGTTCTCCCGGACGGTCAGACCGGAGAACAGGGCACCCTGCTGAAACAGCACCCCCCAGCGCCGGTGGGGGACCGGCAGGCCTGGCCGAATCGGCATATCCAGTACCGTAATCTCGCCGGCATAGGGGTGCTGGAGCCCAAGCATGGACCGGAGCAGCACGGACTTGCCGGATCCAGACCCGCCGACAATAGAGAGAATCTCGCCGCGCTTTACCTCGAGGTCCAGATCGTCATGGACGCGATGATCGCCAAACTGGTTAATGAGGCCGCGGACGGAAACGGCGGGGCCAGCCATCAGATGCCAAGCTCCGTATAGATGATGGAGAAAATGGCGTCGGCAATGATTACCAGGAAGATGGCCTCCACCACGGCGCGCGTCGTGAGCTGACCCAGTTCCTCTGCCGACGCGGTGACCTGCAGTCCCCGGAGCGTTGCCACAGCACCAATGAGGACGGCAAATACAGGGGCTTTGGAAATACCCACGAGCACAGTCTGCAGGCTCACGGCCTCGACAATGCGGGTCTCGAATTCGATCGTGGAGATATCCAGAAGCGTCACGCTCACCACCCAGGCTCCGGCAATCCCGGCAAGGTTGGAAACGGCGGTGAGTATGGGCATGGCAATCACCAGGCCGAGAATGCGCGGAAAAACCAGCGTGCCGTTTACAGACAGGCCCATGACCTGCATCGCGTCCGTTTCTTCATTCAGCTTCATGGCACCGAGCGATGCGGCAAAGGCACTGCCGGAACGCCCGGCCACCATGATTGCCGTCAGCAGGACGCCCATCTCCCGCAGAATCGAAATCGCCACGAGATCGATGGTGAAGGCCCCGGCCCCGAGGCGGGAGAGCTGAGCGGAGGCCTGATAGCCGAGCACAATGCCGATGAGAAACGACATAACGGTGATGATGGGAATGGCCTTCAAGCCAACGTCCATGAGCTGGTTGACCGTCTCCCGGTACGCCAGCACAGACGGTCGGCGCATTCCGTCAACGGTCATGACCGCCATCTCGCCGATCTGCCGGACAAATTCCACGCTCGAGCGGCCGAGGTAGTCGAGCACGGCTACCCCCGGAGCCATTCGCTGCGGCACGGCTTCATCCTCGAGCGCCGGCCCTTCGATGACGTGGCTTAGAAACTTCATATGCACGTCTTTGAAGCCTGAGAATTCAGCGTCATGGCCGTCGGCTTCAAAATCGAGCGATTTGCTGTAGAGCAGCCAGGCGCCTGTCAGGTCGATGTTCTCAAGCCCCGCGCAGCGGAACTCGATGTGATGCTGGGAAGGGGCATTAAGCTCATCGAGGGCGCTTTCCATGGCGCTGGCATTGTCGAAGATCCAGTCGCCCTGCAGATTGACAATCAGCTGCTGGTCGGAGGAGATCTCCGTCTGGAAGCTCGGTGCTGCCACGCTTTACTGTTCAGGCGCTCTAACTGCGCGCGCCTTTTATCTTCCGCCACCCCTGTGTTTTGCGAGTGTAGTGAGCACCGTAGAGTAGCGCCACTCGTGAGCGAACCGGGCGTGGGGAAGAACTCACCAACCTGCGATCGCGGATCGTCGGACAAGAGGGCCTCGGGCCCTGCTTTTTTCGACCTTTCATCGACCTTTCACGGGCAGCCCACCGATCAATCACACCCCAGCACGCATCCTCACTGCGTTCTCTTTACTGAGAGAACCCAGACGTACTCCAGGTACGCCACCGGGCGACCGCACAGCCGGCCTGTGCCGCTCTGCAACGCCCTGGCACCGCCTGAAGGAGCATCTGAATCAATCTTTGACAAACTGGCCAACGGAGTTGGCCTAAGCAAACCGGGATTTATCGATAAGGAACTGATATGCGTTTTCTTGGTAAGACTCTCTCTCCGATCGCTCTCCTCCTCGCCGGCCTCGGCATGACTGTTGGCGCATTCGCCGGCGGCCACAGCACCGCAGAAGGCATGGAACATGATAAAAACATCGTCGAAGTGGCAACTGAAGCTGGCAGCTTCAGCACCCTGCTCGCCGCTCTCGAAGCAACCGATCTGACCGGCGTCCTCGAAGGCGAAGGTCCTTTCACGGTCTTTGCGCCCACCGATGAGGCCTTTGCTGCTCTGCCCGAAGGCGCTCTGGACAGCCTGCTCGCCAACCCCGACCAGCTCGCCAAAATCCTGACGATGCACGTCGTCAGCGGTGAAGCTCGCGCAGCGGACGTGGTGAACCTGGCAGAAGTCACGACCGTAGAAGGCTCGGCTCTGGCCATCGACACCGCTGACGGCGTCAGCATTGGCGGCGCTAAAGTCGTTGCTGCGGACGTCGAAGCCGGTAACGGCGTCATTCACGTCATCGACCGCGTAATTCTCCCGGCGTCCTAACGGCCTGGCGTTCCAACGCCGCGGCGTCCGAAGGGACCCACAAAAAAGGGAGGCGATTGCCTCCCTTTTTTTACGTGGGCCAGACCGTTAGCAGACGGCCCTTGCAGCTTTTACAGCTCTTCCAACTCCAGCCCTTCGTTTTCCGCTACTTCCGCCATAGCTTCTTCGAACAAGGATCGTGCGTTAGCCGCGATAAGGCGGAGGCGGGCGTGGAGCGCGCGCTCGGCAGGGTCTGTGTCTTCACATTCCATGCTGTACTGCTCAAAGGCACTGATATCCAGCAGCAACTGCGCGATGTGGTTCGGGCACTCACACTGGAGCTTCGGCGAGAGCGCTGCCAGTCGGGCGATGCTTGCCTGGGAGAACCGATGTGCCGGTACCGCTTCCAGGTTCGCCAGCACGGTGCGGCCTTCCACAACCACCGCCAGACTCTGTAGCAGCTCTTCCGCACCTACGGGCGCTTTTAGGCAAAGCAGTCCTGAATCAAGAAGTCGGCGCAGACTTTTCCGGTTCGCAAAGCCATAAACGACGACCACATGGTCGAAGTGCTCGCGCCGCACGGTGATGAGCGACTGGACGTCTGCCTCGGTAATGGTGGGCAACTCGACCGCAAGCGCTTCCCCACGTTCTCGCGGCGCACTCTTAGCCGCGGTTTTCGTCAGCCAGGCAGCTCCCGCCTCAGACTCAAATTGCAGCCCTGCGACGTTCTTCTTTCGGAGCACGGCTGAAAGCACCGGGCCGACCACAACCGCTGCTTCGTAGCTGCGCTGAGTCTGTTCTACCGGCGGCGCCTGCCGCAGGCCTTCGAGGTCTTCATCGCTCATGGCCGCCAGCTGACTGATCTGGTGTCCCTGGCGGATCAGATCGCGCAAAAGACTCAGCCGCTGCACCTGAACCTGGGTGTAAAGGCGCCGGCCCGTTTCCGTGCGGACGGGTTCCACCGCCGCGTAGCGGGTTTCCCACTTACGCAGGGTGTGACTGGAGATACCCGTCAGCTGCGTGACCGCGCCGATGGGCATCGAGATTGTTTCTGTTTCACTCATTGAAGCTGATCTTGTGTCGGGGACTGAGTATGGGCTGGCGCACGGAAGTCTAAGGCATCCTCCGGGGCACGTCGCGGTTTCGTCTAAGACATTGCCTGACTTTCGAAGCCGCGACTTCCACGAGGGTGGTGACCACCGCCGCACTTCTTAGACCAGAGGTTGTAAAGAGCAAGGCGGGTGGGTGGCCCCAGGAGACCGGGAGAGAGGAGGGCCACCCACCCTTAACCGACACTGGCTCAACTGCTCGGTAGCTGCAGGTTGATGCCGGGTCGCGCAGGAAGCGAGCTCAGCCGCGTCCTACCCAGGCGCTGCACCAGCCGGCACCGCGTACGAGCTTCCCGGGAATCGCCGTACAGGAGCCATTGCCGTCTTTGACTTCCGTGTACAGAGCGCAGCTGGCGCAATTCTGGTTGGCCCCATCCGGGCCGGCTTTCTTCGGGTGCTTGGAAACGTCCACAGTTTTGGCGGCTTCCGCGTAGTTCAGGGCGACTGCGATTGGGTCAGCGGCCGTAAGGAGTGACGACTCGCTGGCCATGCCGCGAGAGGCTACGGCCAGGGCAGGCAGGGCCAGTGCAGATCGGACAATGATGTTTCTTCTGTTCATAGCTTCTCTCAGCCTGTCGGATCCTCAGTGCCTTGTGAGGACCGGTAAATCATGGAAGTCGGCAACAGCTCCGCCGGCTTCGTCGTCAGTGAGCCGCTGGCGGAGCACCGCGTCGCGGACGCCACAGCGGTGTAGCACCTGATGTATTTCGCCGAGGCTGCGGAATCGGAGCGTCCGCCCTCGCCAGTGTCGAAGAATGCCGGCACCCTGATCGGAGTGGACTTCCACAACGTAATCGCGGCAGCCGTCAACAACGATGCGTGCCTGCACAGGCTCGTTCGCGGCGATTTGCTTCAACTGCCGGGGCGTCATGACCCGAGCACCAGCGGCAGAAGCCTTGCCGCTGCCAGCGCGACGGCCGCAATACCGCCCATTCCCAGCAAAGCGGGTAGGGTCGCGTCTCTCTCGAGCGCGAGTGGCATTGCTTCTGTTTTCTTGCGGTTGTCCATTTAATTTCCAACTCATTACTGACTGGATCGGTCGAACTATGCCAATCGTTCCAATTTATGTCAACGTATATCAACGAAAATACTTCGACAAAGACCAATAAGGTCTCAATTATCTAGATTTTTACTGGACATGTCTGTGCGATCAGGACACTATTACCGTCCGACATGACCAGACCGCCCGCTTCCGCCAAGCAAGCGCGCCCGCTGAGCAAGCGCATACGCCACGCAAGGAGGACGGGCCCCGGGGTGAATCTATGAGCAACAAACTGCTGCTGGTGGCCGGCAACCAGCTCTTCGACCCGAGCCATCTCGCCGACCATCGGGATGCCGTCGTTCTTATGTGTGAAAGCGACGACTACTGCGCCCGCATTCCATCTCACCAGCAGAAATTGGGCTTCGTGCTTTCCGCCATGCGCGCCCATGCAGAAGCCCTGGAGGCTGCGGGCTTCGACGTCCGTTACCACCGCCTCGCAGAGAGCCGCTCTTTCGCAGACCTGCTGCCTGAATATGCCAACCGCTTGGGCGCCAGGAAGCTCTACCACTTCGATTCTGAAGACCGCGGTTTCATCAAAGGCATCTCCCGCACGGCCAAGGCCATTGGTCTGCGGCGGGAAGTCATCCGCACGCCGATGTTCCTGCTGGATAACAAAACGGTGGACGGCTACTTCCAGGAATCCCGAAACCCGCGCATGGCTGGTTTTTACAAATCGCAGCGGCTGCGCATGGGGCTGCTCATCGACGAGCAGCGCCAACCCCTCGGCGGTAAGTGGAGCTTCGATGCGCAGAATCGCAGTAAGCTCCCCCGCCATCAGGCCCTTCCAGAACTGCCCGCACCCACGCACAGCGCCGACACTCGAGCCTGTCTGGAAGAAATCGCCGTTCGCTTCCCGACGCACCCCGGGAACGCGCGCGACCTCTGGCTGCCCGTTGACCGCGCCGGTGCGCTGCGCTGGCTTGATCGATTTCTGGAAGAACGCCTGCTTGGCTTCGGCACTTACGAAGACGCGATCACCAGCCGATCCTCTACCCTGTTCCATAGCGTGTTGTCGCCGTTTCTGAACGTTGGGCTGATTACCCCGGACGAAGTTGTCTCCCGGGCAATGGACGCCGGCGAAAGCCTGCAGGTGCCTTTGAACGATCTGGAAGGATTCATTCGCCAGGTTGTTGGCTGGCGGGAATTCATCCGCGGAGCTTACCGAACCCACCGCCACACCATGCGCAAGCGCAACGTCTGGGGCGGAGAACGCACGCTGACACCGGAGTGGCTTGAGGGCAACACGGGCATTCCGCCGCTGGATCACGCAATCCGCACCGCCATCGACTATGGCTGGAACCATCACATCGAGCGGCTCATGGTCATCGCGAACCTCATGAATCTGGCGGAGATCCATCCCCAGGAGGTCTACCAGTTTTTCATGACCCACTACATTGACGCTTACGACTGGGTGATGGTGCCTAACGTGTATGGCATGGGGCTTACCTCAGACGGCGGTATCTTCACGAGCAAGCCCTACATCTGCGGCTCGAACTACATCCGCAAGATGAGCGACTTCCCGGCCGGCGAGTGGACTGATGTTATGGACGGGCTGTACTGGCGTTTCGTCGCCAAACACCGGCCCGTGCTGGCAACCAACCCCAGGCTCGCCATGATGACCCGCGGCCTCGATCGCATGGAACCGGCTCGACTGCGGCGCATCCTCGGCGCGGCGGAGGACTTCATCGGCACAACAACCCAGCGGGCTGCCTGATGCAGCGCGTGCTGATCGCCGGTGCCGGCGGCGGCATCGGCCTGGCGATGGTCGACGCCCTGGCCACTCGCGAGGACATTGAGAAGATCCACGCCGTTCACCGGCGACCCGTTTCAAACCTGCATCCAGAGGTGAACTGGCACGCGGCCGACCTGACCGACCCGAAGTGCCTTGAACAACTCGTCCGCAGCGTCGCCGCCGAAGGGCCCCTGGATGCGTTGATCGTGACCAGCGGCCTGCTTCACGACGGGCCTATGCGGCCTGAGAAATCCCTGCGTGATCTGGACCCGGCGCACCTCTCGCGCCTCTACGAAGCCAATGCGATTGTGCCGCTGATGGTGCTCCGAGCCTTCCATCGACATCTCAGTGGCGGCGCGGTCGCCTGTCTGCTCTCTGCCCAGGTCGGGAGCATCGGCGATAACCATCTCGGCGGCTGGTATGGCTATCGTATGGCCAAAGCCGCGCTGAACATGGCCGTGAAAACGGCGGCCATCGAGCTTGGCCGCGGTCGAAATCCTCCGACGCTCGTTGCCGTGCATCCCGGAACCACTCGAACGGCGCTATCGGAGCCGTTCACCCAGCGGCGCAAGGCACCGGTTGTGACTGCTAAGGCAGCGGCCGCCAGGCTCTTAACGCTCCTCGACTCCCTGACCCCGGAACAGCACGGCGCCTTTCTCAGCTACGACGGCACTCCGCTTCCCTGGTAACTGCGCCGGCTCAGGGCTTCACCCCGCGTTCGAGGTCACTCGAGGGTCCGTGAAAAGGCGAGCAACGTTTCCGCCACGGCATCCGGTTGATTCAACATCTCGAAATGCGATGCCGCTTGCCGCCGCACCTCGAAACCGGCCGATTGCGCCCGGTCCGCATCGGCCGCGTAGCTGTCGGTCCATTGCAGGTACAGCCCCCGCTCGACCGCAGGCCATCGCGGGTGAACGGGAATGACCTCTTCGTAGAGCGCAACGGGCACGTCCGCAATGCCGGCTTTCAGCGCCTTACGCGATCGTTCCCCCTGAACCGCTGCAGCGAGCTGCAAGAGCATCGATCGGGGCAGTTTGCCGCCGTTCTGCTCGGCCGCCTGACGCCAGACGTTAACGGCTCTGGGATCGTCAAAAAGCTCGAAGCGAGACGCACCTTTGTCCGGAAAGATGGCATCGAGATAGATGAGTCCCGCGAACTGCTGCGGGTCCAGCAGCGCAAGAAGACTCCCTGCGCCGCTATGCGCAATACCGACAAGGGGTGCCCGGCGAAGGTCCAGCAGCGCGTCCTGGAGCTGCGCTAGATGGTGTTCAAAATGTTTCGTCGACGGCGGAGCGGCATTGTCCAATGCCACCGCCGTTGCGCTAACGTTCGCTGCCTCCAGGCTTTCCATGAGCCTGTCCCAGACAGAGGGCGTTAAGAGCGGGCTATGGACCAGAAAGAGGTGCACCGTTGAACTCTACCGATGGACAGGACAAGTTGACCAGGCTCACGGTCTGAAGATCATTAACCGCTCTTAACGCCCTCTGTCTGGGACAGGCTCATGGAAAGCCTGGAGGCAGCGAACGTTAGCGCAACGGCGGTGGCAT
>JBCDDI010000048.1:0-12275 GCA_039180365.1 Pseudomonadota bacterium | reverse complement strand
GGTGCTCGAAGGCATTAAAGCTGCCGGGCTCACCCTCGAGACCGGCGACTGTCTTTGTCTGGCGCAGAAAATTGTCTCTAAAGCGGAAGACCGACAGGTTCGCCTGGCGGACGTAACCGCAGGGGACGAGGCCAAGGCCCTGGCCGCGGAGACGGACAAGGATCCGCGTCTCGTCGAGCTCATCCTCTCCGAATCCACGGAGATGCTGCGCAAGAAGCCCGGCGTGCTGATCATGCGACACAGGCTGGGCCTCGTCGGCGCCCACGCCGGCATCGACCAATCCAACATCGATCACGGCGATGAGGAAGCCGCCCTGCTGCTGCCGGAAGACCCCGATGCCTCCGCCGCTGCCGTCCGCTCAGCCATCGCTGACGCGCTGGGCGTCAATATCGGTGTGATCATCACCGACAGCGCCAATCGCCCCTGGCGCATGGGCACCATTGGCATTGCCATTGGTGCTGCCGGTCTCACCGTCCTTGATGACCATCGCGGCGGCACGGACAGCTTCGGCCGGGAACTGAAAGTCACCCTGATCAATCGCGCCGACGCCATCGCCAGCGCGGCCACCATGGTCATGGGCGAAACCACCGAACGCATACCCGCCGCCATCGTCCGCGGTCTGCCGCTCACGGTCGGTGACAACGGCGAACAGGCCGCGAGCATCATCAACCGGCCTCTGGATGAGGATCTGTTCCGCTGATGGCCGACTATCTCGCCATCACCGGCGGGGTTGGCGGGGCCAAGCTTGCCCTGGGCTTGAGCCACGTCCTTGGCCCGGAGGCGGTCGCCTTTGCAGTCAACACCGGCGATGACTTCGAACACCTCGGCTTCACGATCTGTCCGGATATCGACACGCTGACTTACACCCTTTCCGGCCTTGCCAATCCGAAGCTCGGCTGGGGCCGGGAAGACGAGAGCTGGGCTTTCATGGAGACGACAGAGCAGCTCGGTGGCGAAGCCTGGTTCCGTCTCGGAGACCGGGATCTGGCCCTGCACGCCTACCGGACCGCAGGGCTGGCCGCCGGCAGCAGCCTGTCGGAGATCACCGCCGCGGTCGCCGAACGCCTGGGTATCGAGCACCGGATTCTGCCCATGAGTGACGATCCGGTGCGCACCACCGTCCACACGCCCGATGGTCCTCTGGCTTTCCAGCACTACTTTGTCCGCGACCGCTGCCAGCCAAAGGTGACCGGTTTCGCCTTCGAAGGCGCCGCTGCCGCCGCCCTCAATCCCGCTATTGAAGCGCTGCTGCCGAGTCTCAAGGGCATCATCATCTGCCCGTCCAATCCCTTCGTCTCCGTAGATCCGTTGCTGTCGATCGGCAACACCCGGGAGCGCCTGGCTGCCCTGGGTATCCCCATCGTCGCGGTATCCCCGATCGTTGGCGGCACGGCCATCAAGGGGCCAACGGCCAAGATGATGGCCGAACTCGACATCCCGGCAAGCGCGAGCGCTGTGGCCGGCCACTATGAGGGCCTGATCAGCGGCTTTGTCCTCGACGAGCAGGACGCCGACGTGCACGGCACCCTTCAAGTCCCAAGTACCGTGACTCAGAGCGTCATGGTAACTTTGGCCGATCGCGTAGCGCTCGCCGAGCACACCCTCGAGTTCCTGCGCACACTTTAGAGATCCCCATGTGGGCCATCGTTCCTCTTAAATCCCTGGAAGCTGCCAAGCAGCGCCTGGCCCGGGTGTTGAGTCCGGAAGAGCGCCGCGACCTCATGCTCGCCATGGCCCGCGACGTCCTCGACGCGCTGGCCCGCTCGCAACGCCTTACCGGGGTACTCATCGTCTCGAGAACCACCGAGGCGGACGCGCTGGCGCAGGCGTTCTCCACGGAGCGCTTTGCTGAGAGCCCGGACGCCGATCTGCCAACAGCGCTCACGCAGGCCGGCACCTACCTGACGCAGCACCTTGGCGCCCGCGGGGTGATGGTCATCCCCGCCGATGTGCCGCTCATCCAGGCCGCTGAAATCGACGATCTTCTTGCAGGCCATGATCTGGACGCCCCAGGGGCCGTCACCGTTGTCCCGGACGGGGAGAACTCAGGCACAAACTGCCTCATGCTCTCGCCGCCAGACGTCATTGGCTTCGTTTTTGACGGTAAAAGCTTCAAACCCCACGTGGATGCGGCCTTCGCCAAGGGCCTTACGCCACGGGTGGTCCCCATGCGGGGTTTCGCCCTGGATATCGATACCGCCGACGACCTGCGGGCCCTCCTGGCGTCCGGAAGAACCACTCAGACAGGCACATTCTTAGAAAAATCGGGTATAGCCGAGCGCCTGGCGGACATTGATAATGGCGAGCCTGATAGGTCCCCCTGACAGGGGGGCGGGCACTTAAGAGGTATCCCCTTGAGCTCACTCATCGACAGACTGCGCGCCGGTCATGCCGCCGGCCAACTGCCTTCCGAAGCTGACGCCCTGGCCCTGGCCGAAATCGACGACACCCGGGCCCTTGCCGGCCTTGCAGCCGAGCTCCGCGACCAAGGCTTCGCCAACGTGGTCACCTACTCGCGAAAGGTCTTCATTCCGCTGACCCATCTGTGCCGCGACGTCTGCCACTACTGCACCTTCGCCCAGGTGCCTCGGAAGGTGAAGGCGCCCTACCTCACCATCGACGAGGTGCTGGAAACGGCACGGCACGGGGCGGAAATGGGCTGCAAGGAAGCGCTCTTCACCCTCGGGGAAAAGCCGGAGCTGCGCTACAAAGCGGCCCGGGAGGCTCTCGCCGAGATGGGCTTCGAAAGCACCCTCGACTATTTGCTGCACGCCGCTGAGCAGGTCTACACGGAAACGGGCCTCATGCCCCACCTCAACCCGGGCACCATGACCCCGGAAGAGCTGCGCCGACTCCGGCACATGTCGCCCTCCATGGGGATCATGATCGAGTCGACCTCCGACCGGCTCTGCGAGAAAGGCATGCCCCACTACGGCTCGCCGGACAAAGTCCCTGCCGTGCGTCTGCAGACTCTTGCCGACGCCGGTAAAGCCCAGGTGCCCTTTACCACCGGCATCCTCATCGGCATTGGCGAGACGCGCCGCGAGCGCATCGAATCCCTGCTCGCCATTCGCGCCATCCATCTCGAATACGACCACGTCCAGGAAATCATCATCCAGAACTTCCGGGCCAAGCCGGAAACGAAGATGGCGAACGCGCCGGAGCCGGATCTCAACGAGCTGCTCTGGACCATCGCCGTGGCGCGCATCCTCTACGGCCCGACCATGAGCGTGCAGGCGCCGCCGAATTTAAGCCCTGGCGTGCTCGAACAGATCGTTAACGCCGGTATCAACGACTGGGGTGGTGTCTCGCCGCTGACTCCGGACTTCGTCAATCCGGAAGCACCCTGGCCGCACCTCGACGACCTCGCCGCTCAGACCCGCGCCGCCGGCAAGTCCCTGCACGAGCGCCTGACAATCTATCCGCGCTATGCGCAGGATCTGGATCGCTGGGTGGATACGGAACTGCACGAATCGCTGCTGGCCATGACAGACGCGGACGGTTTTCCGCGCACGGACGCCTGGAGCCCGGGCGAGGAAATCGCCCCGCCGACAGACGTTGTGGAAGCCATCACTACGGCACCAAGAACCGTATCCAAAGACCTCGAAGCCATCCTTCGCCGCGCCGGCAAAGGCGAACTTCTGGAGGAGGCGGAAGTCATTCGCCTCTTTCAGGCCCGCGGCGACGACTTCAACGCCGTCGTCCAGGCAGCTGACGCCCTGCGCCGGGAGACCAACGGCGATACCGTCAGCTACGTCGTTAACCGGAACATCAATTACACCAACATCTGCTACTTCAAGTGCCAGTTCTGCGCCTTCTCGAAAGGTAAGCTCTCGGAGAATCTGCGCGGCAAACCGTACGACCTCTCCCATGAGGAGATTCAGCGCCGCACCCAGGAAGCCTGGGACCGGGGCGCGACGGAAGTGTGTATGCAGGGTGGCATCCATCCGGAATACACGGGCCAGACCTACACGGATATCGTCAAAGCCGTTAAAGAAGCGGTGCCGGACATGCACGTCCACGCCTTCTCGCCGCTCGAGGTCTGGCAGGGGGGCGGCCAGCTCAAACAAGGATCTGAAGAGCTACCTTCAGGAAATGAAGGAAGTGGGTCTGTCGACCTTGCCCGGCACGGCGGCAGAAATCCTCGACGACGAAGTGCGCCAGATCATCTGCGCGGACAAGATCAACACGGCTCAGTGGCTGGAAGTCATGGAGGCGGCGCACAGCGTCGGCTTCCGGACCACGGCAACGATCATGTACGGCCACGTCGAGCGGCCGCAGCACTGGGCGCGGCATCTGCTCCGGGTACGCGATCTGCAGCGTAAAACCGGCGGCTTTACGGAGTTTGTACCGCTACCTTTCGTGCACATGGAAGCGCCCATGTACCTGAAAGGTAAAGCGCGCAAAGGCCCCACCTTCCGGGAAGCGATTCTCATGCACTCCGTGGCGCGCCTGACGCTCAACCCCTGGATCACCAATATCCAGTCGAGCTGGGTGAAGATGGGCCATACGGGCGTTGTCGCAAGTCTCAATGCCGGCTGTAACGACCTGGGCGGCACGCTCATGAACGAGTCCATCAGCCGCGCCGCAGGCACCCTGCATGGCCAGGAAACTTCGCCACAGCTCATGATCGAGATGATCGAAAGTGCAGAGCGCATACCGCGTCAGCGGACAACGCTTTACGCCGATGCTCCCCAGGAACGCATCGACACCGGGATGGCAGCGGCGGAGCTGACGGACATCGTGCTCACCCCGGCAAAGAAGTACGAAAGGAAAGGCGGCAAGCGTGAGCTCCTGCGCCCCGGACTCATCGCCGTATCCGCGGACTGAGTAAGCGCCCCGCATCGGCGACCCGCGGATAACCTTCATTCAGAGAAAAAGTCCCGGAGCCCTCTTATGAGGGCCCCGGGTTAAACCCGGCAATCAATGCGGGGTCGATCACCGGTAGCACCCACACCCGGCTTGAGTAGCCAGCTGCGGACGCTGATGGCATCCGGGCGGATGCCGTGCGGCCCTGAGGGGCCACGGAGAGGACGCAAAAAATCAGCCGCCAGGCACCTCCTTGAGGCACTTGGCCGCCTGCCGTTCGAGCTCGGCATTACTCGGCAACCCGCGCACCGCCCTGATGAGCGGCACCAGGATTACCGCGAAGATCACCAGCGTGACCGCCGCGAGCAGGTAGAGCGTTGCCGACATCCCCCAGAGATCGAGGTGGTACCCCACCAGCGGGCCTGTGAGCATGAACGCGCCGCGAAAGCCGAAGCTCGTCAGCGAGTTCGCCGTCGCCCGGTACTCACTCGGGATCCGCCGATTGAGCGCATCGCGCAGGACTACCAGCCCGAAACCGCGACTGACAAAAAACGTCACGCTGATGAGGTAGCCGCCGAGGAAACCGAGGTGCTCGAGGCCAAGGTAGCCAACCATCGGCGCAAGACCGATGAAAGCCAGCAGCCCCCGCGTGCCGAAGAAATCTTCCGCCTTGTGCGCATAGCGTCCCGCCAGGGCTGCGGTCACCGTGAGCCCCGCCCAGAGATAGCCGAAGTGCACAAGCTCAATCCCCTGCGCTTCCCAGATCTTCTGCAGGAGCCAGACGGCATAGAAGGTCGTCAGACACCAGACACAGAGCGCCAGAAACACCAGACGCAGGAGCTTCGACTCTGTCAGCAGCGCACGAAAGATCTCCGCCATGTTGCCGAGATGGTCGTCGCTCGACAGTCGCTCTCCGGGCGGCTCGACGAGCAGCAGCGCCAGTACCAGCGGAATCCAGCCCGCCGCCGCTTGCACGAAGATCACCGTGTCCATCGAATGCAGGAGCAGCAGGCTGCAGAGCACGGCGGCAATCGACTCGGACACGGTCCGGAATCCATAGAGCCTTCCGACCACCTGACGCTGGGCCTGTTCGCCACGGCCGAGCGCCAGCTCCGTGTCGTAGAGCATGGCGATATCCGCCCCGGAGATCAGACTGTGCGCAACGCCGAGGGCCAGCTCGAACATCGCCAGGCCCCAGAAACCGTCCGCCACCAGAAGCAGGCTGTGGCCAATCCCGGCAATGGCCGCACCCACAACCAGCGTCGACTTCCGGCCAAGGAGGTCCGCGAGATAGCCCGAAGGCACCTCGGTAATGAGCACCACAAAGCCGAAGAACGCCTGCAGCACAAACACCTCGGTCATGCTGAGGCCCTTCGACTGAAAGTAGGGCACGGCAATCGGCATGAACACCAGGAACACCTGGAAAAAGCCGAGCCACAGCGTACGCAGCAGATTGCTGTGCAGCTGTCGTTGTGTCGGTTTTATGGATGCCAACATTTTTCCTCTCCAAAACGAAAAACCCCGAAGGCTTGCGGCTCTTCGGGGTTTAGATCGTTCTCTCAACTGATCTTGGGAAACTATCCCCCGGAGCCTGGGTCGTGAATGGTCACCAGCATGGAACGCAGATCCACGAAGTCGGACGTATTCACGTTGCCAGCCGCGTACTGGCCGGAAAGCGGCCACGCGCAAGGCTGTGCCACGACCTCGTGGGTCGGGCACGTCGCGAATGGTTGTGCGTGTTTCGTGGTCATTGGTGTTTTCGTTCGATCACCGGCTCGTTCTAAAGAGCCTCGGTTCACTTCCTCAGTGTTTTCGGTTTCCCGATCGTTTTCCGCCGCGCCAGACTGATGGCTCCAGCGAAGGCCGCGCATGTTGCGCCTGCCCTGCCTTCAAGTCAATGACGATCCCATGAATTCCGTGCAGAAAGTCACAGGAAAAGCGCGCTGAACCAACATCGGGCCGATCCCCTGCGTTCGGTACTGACGCAACCTAGGTACTCGGGGGGGTCAATCGAGACCAAGCAACGCGCGATTACCGGCAGCGTCCGTCCCCGCCGCCGCAAAGTCGTCGAAGGCTTTGTCCGTTACGCGAATGATGTGTTCTTCGATGAAGGCGGCCCCTTCTCGCGCGCCATCTTCCTGGTGCTTCAGGGCACACTCCCACTCGAGAACGGCCCAGCCATCGAAGTTGTACTGAGCCAGTTTTGAGAAGATCGCCTTGAAGTCGATCTGTCCGTCGCCCAGGGAGCGGAAGCGGCCGGGCCGTTCCACCCAGCCCTGATAACCGCCATAAACACCGGAGCGGCCAGTGGGGCGGAACTCGGCGTCCTTCACATGAAACATCCGGATCCGCTCGTGGTAGATATCGATGAAAGCCAGATAGTCGAGCTGCTGCAGCACGAAGTGGCTCGGGTCGTAGAGAATGTTTGCGCGGCTGTGATCGTCCACAGCATCGAGGAAGCGCTCGAAGGTCACGCCGTCATGCAGATCCTCACCGGGATGCAGCTCATAACAACAGTCGACGCCGACATCCTCGAAGGCATCGAGAATCGGCCGCCAGCGCTTACCCAGCTCCTCGAAGCCGGTCTCGACAAGGCCCGGCGGCCGCTGCGGCCAGGGATAAAGCATGGGCCAGAGCAGCGCCCCGGAAAATGCCGCCTGGGCTTTGAGCCCTAGCCTTTGACTGGCGCAAGCCGCAAGCTTCACCTGCTCCGTCGCCCAGGCTGTCCGCGCCTTCGGTTTGCCGTGGACTTCCTTCGGTGCAAACGCATCGAAAAGCTTGTCATAGGCCGGATGTACGGCCACAAGCTGTCCTTCGAGGTGCGTCGAAAGCTCGGTGATCACAACACCGCATTCCGCCACGCGGCCCTTGAGGTCGTCGCAGTAGTCCTGACTCTCTGCGGCCTGGGCCACGTCGATGAAGGCTGGATTGCCAATCGGCACCTGAATACCTCGAAAGCCGAGACCGGCTGCCCAGCGGGCCATGGCTTCAATGTTGTTGAAGGGGGCTTCCTCTGCCATGAACTGGGCCAGGAAGATGGCTGGCCCCTGCAGGGTTTTCATGTCCGTACTCTCCTCTCAGTCATCTCTCCGAAGCTGCTCATACGCTGATCCAGCTGCCGCCGGCCGCCGAACTTTTCACCACGGCCTCAATAAAACGCATGCCCCGAACACCGTCCTCGATGCCGGGATAGTCGCCGCTCACCCGATCACCGGCTGCCTGCGCCCGCATCGCCGCCGCAAAATTCCGATAAAGGACAGCAAACGCTTCGAGATACCCCTCCGGATGGCCCGCCGGCAATCGCGTCGCGGCAACGGAAGCAGCGCCGGTTCCAGGCCCACCGGTACGCCGAATTTCAACGCTCCGATCGGGCCAGCGCAGCACGAGGGTATTCGGCTCCTGCTGGGACCAGCTGAGTCCGCCCCGTTCGCCGTAAACGCGCAGGGTCAGATTGTTTTCTTCCCCTACGGCAATCTGCGACGCGCTCAGCACCCCGCGGCCACCGCCGGACAGGCGCAGTAGCACGTTGCCGTCGTCATCGAGTGCCCGACCGTCGACCCAGCTCGTCAGTTCCGCCGCTACTTCGGTAACGATTTCCCCGGTCACGTATTCGAGAAGATTCTGACCGTGGCTGCCGATATCGCCGAAGCAGCCGGCCGCTCCGGCGCGGTCGGGATCCGTGCGCCATTCGGCCTGTTTATTGCCACTCCGTTCCTCCGCATCGGCCAGCCAACCCTGCAGGTACTCGCAGTTCACCCGGCGAACCGCGCCAAGGGCACCTGATGTCACCAGCGCCCGTGCTTCCCGTACCATGGGATGGCCGGTGTAGTTATGGGTCAGGCAGAAGAGGCGTCCGGAGGCGATCGCAACTTCCGCCAGCACGTGCGCATCTTCCAGCCGGTGCGTGAGCGGTTTATCGCAGACGACGTGAAAGCCTGCCTCGAGCGCCGCGCGGGCAACATCAAAGTGCAGATGATTCGGCGTAACGATCGTAACGAAGTCCATACGGTCGTCAGCCGGGCGCGCCGCCTCACCGGCGAAGAGCGCCTGGTAGTTCTCGTAAGAGCGTTCCGGCGCAAGCTTGTAGAGCGCCTCACCAGAGCGTCTGGAACGTTCAGGATCAGAAGAGAACGCACCGCAGACGAGCTCAATTTCGCCATCAAGCTCAGCCGCCATACGATGCACGGCGCCGATGAAGGCCCCTTCACCGCCGCCGACCATGCCCATTCGGAGTTTCCGTTCTGCCACCCTGCTCCCCTCTCGATCCGGCCGCTCAGTGCGCGCGGCCAGCGTGCTACGATAACCGATCAAGGGGGAGATCTGGGTCTCATGGAGAGCATTCGACTCGGCCTGATCGGCGCGGGGCAGATCGCTGCGTTCACGGCGCGCGAGTTTCGTCGCCATCCGGACTGCAACATTGTTGCGATCGCGGATTCGAGCGAAAGCCGAGCCGCGGAACTTGCAGCCAGCACTCGGGCTGAAGCCACCTACGCCGATGCTGCCGAGCTGCTGGCACGAGACGATATCGACGCGGTTTATATCGCCGTACCCAACGCGTTGCACGAGCCTATGGCGTTGAGCGCGCTCGAAGCCGGTAAACACGTGCTGCTGGATAAACCCTTCGCGCTTTCCTATTCAGCCGCCGAAGCGGTAGTGGCAAAAGCCGATGACGCAGGGCGGCTGCTCATGCTCGGCATGAACCAGCGCTTCGAGCGCAACGTCCAGCGGGGCAAAGCATTGGCCGCCGCCAGACGCTTCGGCGACGTCTACCATGTGAAGGCCTACTGGCGCCGTCGCGCGGGAATTCCGCGCATGGGCAGCTGGTTTACGAACAAAGCCATGGCCGGGGGTGGCGCACTCCTGGACATCGGCGTCCACGTGCTCGATGTGGCGCTGCACCTGGTCGACGAGTTTCAGCCGACCTCCGTCAGCGGTGCCACCTTCACCCGCTTCGGCAATCGCGGCCTCGGCGAAGGCGGCTGGGGCCGTTCCGAACGGGACCACGACAGCTTCGACGTCGATGACTTCGCAACCGCCATGATCCGCCTCCGATCAGGTACCGTCATCAGCCTCGAAGCCGCCTGGGCCCTGCACCAGCCCATGGCAAACGACCACGATGTGATTGTCTATGGCGAGGACGCCGCCATGGCCGTTTACGGCAACGAGCTCTTTGAGGCGGGCTCCAACGGCGACTACCGCAGCGTACAGAACCCGCCGGTACAGGAGATCGCCTACCCCCACTGTTCCCGGGCCGAGCACTTCATCAACGTGTTGCTGGACCGGGAAGCACCGATCATCGACACCCATCAGGCGCTGACGGTGCAACGCATCATCGACGCTATCTACGAATCCGCCGAGACGAACCGGGAGGTCAGTTTGTGAAACCGATTTCAGTGCAGCTCTATTCCCTGCGCGAAGCCTCCGAGCAGGATTTTGATGGCGTCCTCGAAGCCCTGGCTGAGATCGGCTACGCGGGGGTCGAACCCTTCAACCTGTTCGGTAAAAGCCCGCGCGAGTTCCGCGCCCAGGTTGAGGGCCTCGGCATGCAGGTGTCTTCGAGCCACACCCCCTGGGCCAACCGCGCACCGATCGATGAAGTGGTGGATGCGCTCGGCGAGCTTGGGCTCTCGCGCGCCATCGGCGGTTTCGCCCCGGACGACTTCGCCGATCTCGACGCCGTTTCGCGTACCGCGGAAACCTGCCAGCAGCTCATCAACGATCTTCGGCCCCAGGGTATTGAACTGGCGATCCACAACCACTGGTGGGAGTTCAAGCTTCTCGATGGACGCCCGGCCATGCACCACCTGGCGGAACAGGTGCCGGAGCTGAGCTTTGAGCGCGACACCTACTGGGCTGCCAACTTCGGTGCCTGCGATCCCGCCGAAGAACTGACGCGAATCCGAAGCCGGGCCCCACTGCTGCACATCAAGGATGGGCCCCTGAAACCGAAGCAGCCCAACGTGGCCGTCGGCGCCGGTAAGGTCGACGTTGCAGGCATCATCGCTGCCGCCGATACGGAAGTGCTCGAATGGCTTGTGGTAGAGCTCGACGCCTGCGCGACTGACATGCTCAACGCCGTGCGGGAGAGCTATCAGTATCTGATCGGAGCGGGACTGGCCGAAGGGGGCAGGACAGCATGACGGACATCCTCTACGACTTCGGCAGCGGCCGATCGAATCCGGAGACCTTTCCCACAGCAGCGCTCCAGGCGGCAGCAACAAACGTTATTGAACGGGAAGCCGAGGCGCTCAACGACTACCCCGGCAAACTGGGCTTCCTGCCTCTGCGCGAAGCCATGGCTAAGCGGGAATCCGATCGCGAGGGTGTGCCCGTGGACCCGGACCACCTCATGCTCACGAACGGCTCCATGCAGGCAGTCACGCTTGTGGCGGAAGCCCTTCAGGAGGCCCCCGGTGACAGCTGCATCATTGAGGAATTCAGCTACCCGGGCACCCTGGCCGCGTACCGGAGCCTCAAGCTCGACATGCACGGCATTCCGCTTTCCGAGGAAGGCATGCAGCTCGACGTACTCGAGGATCGTCTGAAGAAACTCGATCAGGAAAACCGGCGCCCGAAATTTATCTACACGATCACCACGTACCAGAACCCCACGGGCTTCACGATGCCGGCGGAACGGCGGCGGGAACTTATCGACCTCGCGCGACGCTTCGAGATCCCGCTGGTCGAGGACAACTGCTACGGCGACGTGCACTACGACGGCCCAGTCGCACCAGCAATCTACGCCCTGGACGACGATCCGCGGCACATCTATCTCTGCTCCCTGTCGAAGATCCTGGCCCCAGGTCTGCGACTCGGCTACGTGCTGGCCCGACCGCCGATGCTCGAGCGGATCATGGACCGCCGCCATGACGCCGGCAGCAATACGCTGGCCGCCGCCATCGTCGCCGAGTTCTATAGGGACGGCATCTGGGAACACACCAGCATGGGCAACGAGGCCCTGAAGCTGAAGCGGGACCTGACGCTGGCCGGTCTCGAAGCGGAGCTTGCGGATCAGTGCGTCTGGTCGCACCCGGTCGGTGGTCTCTTCATCTGGGTGCGGATCCCTGAGGACATCAACGGCAAGAAACTGCTCGAGCACGCCAACGAGCGCGGCTTCCACTATCTGCCCGGCATCTCCTTTCACTATCAGAACGCCAAGGTGCCGTACCTGCGCCTGGCCTTCGGTCACCTCACCGCAGAACAGATCACCAAGGGCATCCCCATCCTCGCCCAGTGCATCCGCGAGCTGCGCACGAGCAACGAACCGCGCACCTTCGATTCCCTGTTTTAACCTGAGAACCCCTGGATCACCCTGCGACGGATCGTTCAGCGTCGGCGGTTCAGGCGAATTCTGCTATCACGTCCCGCGCCGTGCGCGTTGCCATGGCGCAGAAGGCCGGGTGGGTGTGTCGATAATAGGGAAGAATCAACAGCGCCTGGTGCAGGGCCATCCCCGCACTCCGCAG
>JBCDDI010000047.1:0-12374 GCA_039180365.1 Pseudomonadota bacterium | reverse complement strand
TCGGTCATCAAACTCGACTTCTCAATTCCCGAGGTCTACCTCGAGCTCGTCCGCGAGGGCCTTTCCCTCGAGGCAGACAGCTCCGCCTTTCCCGGCCGTGTGTTTACGGCCGAGGTACGCACCATCGGCTCCCGCATCGATGAGAGCACGCGCGCAGCGACGATCCGAGCGCAGATCGACAACGACGACGGCGCCCTGCGCCCGGGCATGCTCATGACCGTGCATATGACCACCGATACGAGAAAGGCCCTCATGGTGCCGGAAACCGCCATCATGCAGCGTTCCTCGCAGGTCTTCGCTTACACCATCAGCCGCGGAGCCGAAGGCGGCGGCGAATTCGCAGAAATGGTGCAGCTTAAAGTGGGCGCCCGGCGGGATGGCTTCATTGAGGTGCTTTCCGGGCTCGAGGCCGGTGAGCGGGTTATTACCGATGGGGTGATCAAAGTCAGAAACGGCACCCCCGTAACGACGGAGCCGCCGGCATCAAGGCGGTCGCCCGGCGGCGCCGAGCAAGGCAGCAACTGAGATGTGGCTTTCCGACGTCTCCGTTAAGCGCCCGGTCTTCGCGACCGTTATCTCCCTGATGCTGGTCGCCTTCGGCGCCCTGTCCTTCAACTATCTGCCCCTGCGCGAGTATCCGAACATCAACTCGCCAACGGTCTCGGTCCGCACGGACTATGTCGGCGCCTCCGCGGAGGTCATTGAAACCCGGATCACTCAGGTGATCGAAGATCAGATCAGCGGTATCGAAGGCATCAAGACCATTCGCTCTTCCAGCCGCGACGAAGCCTCCCGGGTAAACATCGAGTTCGATCTGTCGCGGAACATTGACGAAGCCGCCAACGACGTACGCGACCGCGTATCCCGGGTTCTTGCACGACTCCCTCAGGAAGCCGAGCCCCCAATCGTCGCCAAGGAAGATTCAGACGCACGCCCGGTCATGTACATGAACGTGTCCTCGAGCGAACTGGAGCTCATGGAACTGCACGACTACGTAGAGCGCTACATCGTCGACCGCTTCGCCGTTATTCCCGGCGTATCCAGCGTCGAGACCAGCGGCGGCGCCAAACCTTCCATGCGCATCTGGCTCGATCGGCTTGATCTGGCCGCCCGGAAGTTGACGGTCACGGACATCGAGAACGCCCTGCGTCGGGAGAATCTCGAACTTCCGGCCGGCCGCCTGGAAAGTGCGTCACTTGAGTTTCGCGTGCGCCTGCAGCGAAGCTACGAGACACCCGAGGATTTTCGTGCGCTGGTCATTCGCCGCGGTGAAGACGGCCACCTGATCCGCCTCGGCGAGGTCGCTGAAGTAGAGCTTGCACCGCGCAACAACCGGGAGATCTTCCGCTCGAACCAGCAGACAACCGTTGGCATGTATGTCAGCAAACAGTCCACGGCCAATACGCTGGAAATGCTCGAGGCGGTCAAGGCGGAAATCGCGCAAGTGCAGGCGAACCTGCCCGCGCACATGGACCTCACCACCAGCCAGGATGACAGCCTGTTCATTCGCGAGGCCATCAACTCCGTCTACCAGACCATCGCCGTAACCACGGTCCTGGTCAGCATCGTCATCCTCGCCTTTCTCGGCACCTTCCGGACGATGATCATCCCGGCGGTGACGATCCCCGTCTGCCTGATTTCCGCCTTCATTGCTCTGGCTGCCTTCGATTTCTCCGTCAATCTGATCACCCTGCTCGCCCTCGTGCTCTGCATCGGACTGGTCGTGGACGATGCCATTGTTGTGCTCGAGAACATCTATCGACGGATTGAGAAAGGAGAGCAGCCGCTCCTTGCGGCTTATAAGGGCGCACGGCAGGTCGCCTTTGCCGTCATCGCGACCACGGCCGTACTCGTCGCCGTGTTTACACCAATCATTTTTCTTGAAGACAACCTCGGTGTGATTTTCGCTGAGCTGGGCGTGACGATCAGTGCTGCCGTTGTGTTCTCAAGTGTTCTTGCCCTGTCGTTGACGCCGGTGATGTGCTCCAAGTTCCTGACCCTGAAGACCACCGTGAATCCCTTTACGGAGTTTGTGCACGGGCTTTTTGCGCGCTTTGAAAACGTCTATCAGCGCGCCCTGGGCGCCTTCCTGAAACACAGCTGGATTGCCGTGCTGATCACCATCGGTGTTGTCGCTGGCACCTCCTGGCTCCTGGAAAACCTGCCTCAGGAATACGCCCCACGGGAAGACCAGGGCGCCTTCTTCGCCCGGGTCTCTGCCGCCGAAGGCACGGGCTTCGGCCGCATGACCGGCCAGATGGAGCGGCTGGAGCAGCCGCTGACGGAGCTTCTGGAGCAGGGTGAACTGCAGCGCGTTGTGTTCCGTGTGCCTGCCTGGGGGCAGAGCTCACCGAATTCCGGGACCTTCATCGTCACTATGGCACCCTGGTCTGAGCGCGACCTCTCAACGCAGGAGGCGATCAACGTCGCTATGGCCGACTGGCAGTCGGTGCCCGGGGTCAGAGCCTTCGCCTTTGCCCGCTCCGGACTGTCCCGGGGCGGCGGCGATCAGCCGGTACAGTTTGTGTTGGGCGGCCCCAACTATGAAACGCTCGCCCAGTGGCGGGACATCCTCCTCGAGCGAGCGGAAGCCTTTCCAGGCATTACCCGCGTGGACAGCGACTACAAAGAAACGCAGCCGCAGGTTGTGGTCCGGGTCGACAAGAACCGCGCTGCGGCCCTTGGCGTCTCCGTAGAAAACATCGGCCGCACCCTCGGCGCCATGATGAGCGAACAGGCCATCACCACCTTCGTGCAGGACGGCGAGGAGTACGACGTCATCCTTCAGGCCAAGGAAGACCAGCGCGCCTCGGCACGGGATCTGGAGAACATCTACGTCCGCTCCGACGACACCGGTGTGCTGATCCCCCTCGCCAACCTGATTTATCTCGACGAAACCGCAGGTGCCGGTACCCTCAATCGTTACAACCGCCTGCGGGCAATCACCATCAGTGCGAGCCTGGCACCGGGCTACGCTCTAGGCGACGTCCTGGAGTTCCTGGAAAACGTGGTTGCCACAGAGCTGCCCGAGTTTGCGCAGGTGGACTACAAGGGCGAGTCGCTCGAATACAAGGAGGCCTCCGGCAGCCTGGCCTTCACCTTCGCCATCGCTCTGCTCATCGTCTTTCTCGTGCTTGCCGCGCAGTTCGAAAGTTTCATTCATCCTTTCGTGATTCTGCTGACGGTGCCCATGGCGCTTGCCGGCGCCCTCCTCGGCCTGTACGTGACTGGCTCAACGCTCAACATCTACAGCCAGATCGGCCTGGTGATGCTCATCGGCATCTCCGCCAAGAACGGCGTGCTCATCGTGGAGTTCATCAATCAGCTGCGCGATGCGGGGCGGGACTTCGAGGAAGCCATTCTTGAGGCGGCTGCCATCCGCCTGCGCCCGGTCATCATGACCACCATCGCGACCATCATGGGCTCAATTCCGCTGATCCTCGCCACGGGCGCCGGTGCCAGCGGCCGGAACATGCTCGGCATCGTAATCTTCTCCGGGGTGGCCCTCGCAACGCTGCTGACGCTTTTCATCGTGCCTGCTTTCTATAAGCTCCTCGCTAAGAACACCGGCTCGCCGAAGACAATCTCCCGGATGCTGGAAGAGCTCTCCGCCGCGCCCTGAGGCTCCTGGGGCGAACGGCCAAGGGCTAAGGGCTGATGTCGAGAGACTAAGGCGCTTTCTTCGTCGCGGCAGGTCCGTAGCGTCCGTAGGGCGCGCGCACAACGCTGCCGAAGCTGATCGCGTTGGACAGCAGCCGCTGCCCCACCCACCAGACCCCACGAAAAGCCGGCGCGTCGGCAAAGGCTACAATCAGCCCCTCTCCGCGAGGTACCGCGAGTACCGCCGGGGTTTCCGCAAGCTGTTCTGCGAAACCTTCCGGCAGATACCCGGAGCGCCGGGGTGAACTTGCGTAGGACGCGGCGACGGTAAAGGGATTATCCCAGGGTGCCTTCAGCACTACCTTGCCGCGCTTCATGAGACCAATCTGTGAGGCTGAGATACCGAAGGTGAGCGGATGGGTTGCATCGAGGTCCACAGAAAGAATGGCCCCGCCAACCTGCTGTGCGCCGTCGCGCGCCGCCATTTCACCGTAAGCGAAGCGCTTACGCGCCTCGTCCGGGAGCTTCGGGTCCGGCAGCCAGCCAACGGTCTGCGCCCAGCTTGCTGCGCCGCGCACAAGAATCGCTACGCCACCCCCCTCAAGCCAGCGTTCCAGCCGGGCAATGGTTTCTTCATCGAGCATCTCGTACTCGCCGTCGGGGATCACCAGATGCGTATGCCGGTCGAGAAACGCGGGCGTCAGGCGATCGATGGAGGTAAAGGTCACCGGATAGCCGAGCCGATAGTCGAGGGCATGCCAGAGGCTGCCAGCGGAGGTAGTGGTCACACCAGGACCGCCAAGCAGTGCCACCTGAACCGGCGCAAGGGGTCGGAGCCGTGGACTGCCGAGATCAGGACCGTTCCCGGAGGCGCCGCTATCGAGCCCTACCAGCGGCGCATCTCCCGCCGCAATGCGGGCAAGGAAATCGCGTTTGCGCTCTTCCATGTCCGGCACGTCGGCTTCATGAATCACCACGGCACCGCGCTTAAAGCTAACTGGCTGACCGCCACTGCGTGATTCAAAGGGGTTCAGGGCAACGCGGCCGCGAACGCCCGCGGCCTGGAGTCGGGCAAGCACCGTGGGAGCAAAGAAGTCGTCCCAGGGAAGCACCCAGGCCACCGGTTCGCTGCGTCCACTCACTTCATAGTTGCGATTAACGCTTGCCTCCGGCTCGAGCTTGCTGGGCATGCGCGAGAGGCGCGTCGCATTCACTCCAAACGCGTGCGGCAGCGACCAGGCAGAAACGTCATAGAAGGTGTTGTCCTCGAAGTCTGTGACATCTTCGAAGAGGGTCTGCACCAGGGCGGCTTCAGCGCCGAGCACGGGGACAACCCAGGCGCGTCCCGGCAGGAATTCCTGATTGCCGGAGCGCACGGATTCCGCGAGCCCGAACACCGAAAGGCCCAAGCCCTTGAGCACGTCGACCATGGCCGCAGCACGACTCGGGTCACCGCCGTCGTCGAAGATCCAGGCGCCCGGGAGGCCGCTCGGCACATAGCGACGTTCCTGGTAGGCCACCCGATAAGCGCGGAGCTCGTCGGCGAGCTCGAGAGAACCTTCGAGGGTAGAGAGCGTGGTGAGTATCTGATTGTGCACCGCCATGGGCAGGCTGATGCGACCCTGGTCCGTATCGCGCACGCGCCCGGAAGGCGCACCCTGTTCAAAGAGGATGCCGATAGCGCCCTGCAGATCCGGCCAGGTGGAGCCTTTGCCGGGATAAAAATCATCGAAAGACTCACCGGAATAGTAGAGACGTTCGGCCCGATCGAGGGCCCGGCCGTGGAAATCAGCGAGCTTCTCCGTGAGCTCCCGGTTGGTCTGAGGAATCATCGGGTGCCAGCGATTGTCTACGCCGGGTTGAAAGAAGAAGGTCCGATCCGCGCCCATCTCATGATGATCAGCCATGATCAGCGGCCGGTACTGCTGTATGAAGCGCACGCGACTTCTCGATTCCGGGTGCTGCAGGAGCAGCCAGTCACGGTTCAGATCAAAAAAGTAGTGGTTGCCGCGTCCGCCAGGCCAGGCTTCGTTTCGGGTCCGATGGTAGGGGTCTGCCACGGGGACTCGTCCCGCCGCCTGATTTGCCCAGTTCGAGAAACGCCCATAGCCATCCGGATTGAGCGTGGGATCAATCATCACCACCGTGTTCCTGAGCAGGGCCCGCACGTCGTCGTCGCGGCTCGCCGCCAGATACCAGGCGACGGCCATGGCTGCCTGAGCCCCACTCGCCTCGTTGCCATGCACGTTGTAACCATGCCAGGTGAAGATAGGGGCACCCGCTTCACTGGCAAGATGCGCGCGCTGCGCTTCCTGCAGGCGATCAATGTTGCTGACGGAAGAGATGAACACGGTGATCAACCGCCGCCCCTGATAAGTAACCCCAAGGTCTTCGAGACGCACGCGAGGTGACGCCTCGGCAAGGGCTTCGAAATAGGCGACAACCAGGTCGTGGCGGGCGTAGCGCTGACCGATTTCGTGGCCGAGGATCGTCTCCGGTCTCGGCACCGTGGCATCGTAGCCCTCCTCCGGAACTACCGGCGGGAAGTAGTCGGTGAGCTGCACGAGATCCGGATTCGCGAAGGGCCCGCGGGCGGGGTCCGCCGTAGCGGCCTCGGCCCGACCAGCGGCAGTGAGCGCGAGACTGACTATGACAACGATGGACAGAAACGGAACGTAGTGTCCCTTGATCATTCCCGGGAATGACCGGATAAGCTGACTGTGCTGCATGGGGCTCCCGCTGACGGTGGCTGGCGACGCAATCCGGGTGCGTTGACTTGCCCCGGCGGCTGGTTAATTCTCACCACGCGCTTCGAGCCCGTCAAACGGCTTCGCCGCGTGGAGGACAATGCGGGAATCCGGAGGGGGACTTACGCACCAGTGCGCCTGATCAGCTTCAGAACCGGCGAGGAAAGCTCCTTTGGAGCCGTCGTTGAAGGCCGGGTTGTCGACCTTGGTCGACACCTGCCGGAATACGATTCCCTGAAAGCGCTGCTTGCCAGTCAAGGCCTGGTTCGTGCCCTCGATACAGCCGCCGAAGTTTCCCCCGACTATCGCCTGAACAAACTCGACATGCTGGCACCGCTGCCGGACGCAGAGCGCATGATCTGTGTTTTCGACGACGCGCGAGACGACGTTGTTGCCGTGGATCCGAAGTTCGTCCGGGGTGCAGGGGCTCGGCTGCGCATTCCTCCGGGTGATAAGCGACCCCTGGCTGCGGGCATCGCGATTGCGGTCGAGCAGAATGAGGGCGGCCACAGTCCCATCGGCTACTGCCTGCTCACTTACCTTTCTCCGGCCGCGCTCGCCATGGGCCCTTGGCTCGTTACCCCGGATGAATTCGGTGAAGCCGAAGGTGTGGCAATAACGGTCGCGATTGGCGAAAAACAGGCGGAGCTGCATCTTCCCGATCCCGCGGCATCGGTGAGCGCGCTCGCTGACCGGGAAAGCCTGGGCACGGGAGACGTCGTCGCGCTGCTGCATTTCATCCCCGACCTCTCCGCGGGCGTTGAGGACGAGGTGAGCGTCAGTGCCGAGCCTATCGGCGAACTGATTAACACGGTCGCGGACGTGGACCCGGTCTGAGATGAGCTTCGCCTACGCAGACAGCCCCTACTCGATCCCGGACTATAAGATTGCCGCCCATCGCGCCTGTTGGGACTATCTGGCGCGACCGGGATCCTGGTGGTCGGGTGCGGAGCGGATCGCCATTGCTCAGGCGTCTCGTGATGCGATCGACTGTCCGCTCTGCGCGGAACGAAAGGCGGCGCTGTCCCCGGAGTCTGTCAACGGCGTTCACGCCGGTGAATCGGATCTTCCGGAGGCGATTGTTGACGCCGTACATCGCATTACCACCGACCCCGCCCGACTTACGGAGCGCTGGGTGAAAAGTAAGCTCTCCGACAGTTTCACCGAAGGCCACTACATCGAGGCTGTGAGCATCATCACCTGCGTGATCAGCATCGATACGCTGCATCGCGCCCTCGGTCTGCCCCTGGAGCCACTGCCGGTGCCGGAGCCCGGCGAACCGGATGCCTATCGACCCGCCGGCGCCGCCCTCGATGTTGCCTGGCTGCCGATGATCTATCCCGAGAACCTGACGGACCGGGAAGCAGACATCTACTTCGGCGCCCCACAGATGGGTCATGTAATTCGCGCCATGAGCCTCGTCCCGGAAGCCGTGCGCCAGCTCAACGCTCTGAGCACCGCCCACTACCTGCCAACGCCCGAAGTCGGCGACATGGGTGCGGACGGGCTGTTGAGCTTAAGCCGCATGCAGACCGAGCTGGTGGCCGCCCGCACCTCGATCAAAAACGACTGCTTCTACTGAACCAACGCGCACAGCATGATGCTCCGTGGGAGCAGCGCGCAGGCCGGTGAGGCCGTAAATCTGGACACCATCGTGGCGGGTTCGACCGTAGACAGCGGTCTACCCGGCAGCGCCGAGCTCATACGTTTTACCGACGCCACACTCACCGATCCTGCAGACCTGCCGGCCGCTCGGGAGGCACTGGCAGCGGCGCTCGGCGAAGCCGCGCTGGTCGACGCAGCCGGTGTTGTCGGCAACTTTCAGCGTATGGTGCGTATTGCCGACAGCACGGGTATTCCCGTGGACGGCCGCATGGCGCAAATGTCCGAAGAGGTCCGGGATCAGCTCGGGCTGGAGCGCCTCGCTAGCACCCGACTGGTGCTCGACTGAAGGGCAACCCCTCAGGGGTCGCTGCGAAACTTCTCCAGCGCGACGTCCAGCCGCTGCTGCAGCTCCGCCAGTTCTTTACGGAGGTGCCGCTGCTCCGCCGGATCGGATGAGGCGTCGATGGCAGCCTTCAGACTGCCGACCTTTTTGATGAGTTCGACCTCGGACGGGGTGTAACCGGAGTTTTTGAGAATGCGGAATGCCATCCGGTACTTTGGAGGTACCGCGCGCTCATCCTCGAGAGCGAGGGGCTTGCCGTAGCCCGGCAGCTTCTTTACCTCGCCGGACTTCTCTGCGTCTTTGACCCAGCCACCGATGATGTCGTCCACGCCTGCCATAACGCTCTCCGCTCGCTCCGGTGAGCGGGAGATTATACGCGGATCAGGGAAAGGCCTCATGTTGCAGCGCGTCGCCGTCAATGTAGCCCGAGAGAGCGTGGACCCACAGCTACCGCGGAAGCCGGTGGCCCAAATCTCTCCCGAGCCGTAGCGCGTGATCGTCAGTTAGCCAGCAGGTACGTGCGTCGAGGACCCCACGGGTTCGGTGCAGGCGTTGATGCGTTCGGAAATTGCCGCGGCATCAGCCGACTCACGCCAGATATCATGCGCTTTACCCCACAGTTCCGCAGACGGAGATCGCCCGATCCAAAGCAGGTGATCCTGGGGTATCCCATGTTGAGTAACAAGAATCTCAGCCGAATAGCCGAGCTCGCGGAACATATCACTCGTATCAGCCGCCGCCTGTTGCATGTCGGCTGGCGTGCAGGTCCCGAGGAGCTTCATTTCAAAGATCTCAACGAATTCTGCCGCCTGAAGCTGAGCGCTGAATCCGAGGACTGCTACAACCAGAAAGGTACGGATGGCCATCGTCATTCCCCCTTTTGCGAGATAGCGTCTCAAGGTGTAGCCGATGTGGAGGCCGATGACAACAAAACGTCCTGACAACAGTCGAAACAATCACTGCCCAACGGCGAACTCAACAATCGCATCAACGTGAATGGCGGCACAATCCACGACCGGAAACGGCGCACTCCCCTCGGGGTAGACGAGCGCCAGATCTGTTCCGCCGAGCACAATGGCATCTACCCGATCACGGTTCAGCATCCCTGCGCAGACCCGATCGAACACCTGGCGTTGGTGCTCATTCACTGCTCCGACCGCAGCCATCGAAACGTAGGCCGTGTGTACGTCGGCGAGCGATTGCCCAGTTGGGGCGGTAACTTTGGCTGAGGTGATCCCTCCGTAGAAGCCGCTCTCCATAACCGTGCGGGTACCGATAAGACCCAGCTTCTTCAATCCAAGATCCGAAACGGCCTCGTTCACGCTGCTGATGATGTCGATTACCGGCAGGGGTGCGCTCTCTTTGAACCGCTCAATACAGAAGTGACCGGCGATAGACGTCACAACCACACAATCCGCCCCGGCGCGCACCAGCCGGTCGGCAAGCTTGTTGTATATCGCGACCTGTGCGTCGGCCGCCCCTGCCTCCAGATTACCCAGCAGGGTTGGCGTATCTGCATGCACCATCGTCAGTTCCAGCGGCTGTTCGCGGCTTGCAAAGGCCGAAATCAGGCGCCGATAGTAGTAATCGGTAGCGGCGGGCCCGATCCCACCAATCAATCCAATTTGTGCCATGTTCGAAGGACACTCTCCTCCACTACCCGCAGAATGATCCCATGGAACAAGTTCTGAAATGGGTTTTCTTCGCCTGCGTCGCGCTTCTGCCGATTTCCTGCTGGCAGCGGGACGAATTTGTTCCGGATATGGCAATCCTCCCGGTGCTGGCAGAGGAACCGGTTCAGAAAAAAGTCCGGGAAGATCCGTTTACGGTTCTTGTGAACGATGTGGCCTATGCAATCAACCCCCAGTACGAATACGACCTCCGGGGGTTGGTCGTCTCCTACGAACACCATGATGGCGATCGTATGCTGCATCGGCTCTGGAACGACCATCTGAACGTCGCAGACCTGTGCGTGGTCTGGGGCTCTAACGCGAGCGAAATTGACCTGAACGACTTCGACTTCTGGAACGGCCAATTCACCTGCTTCTTTCGCACCGGAGATCAGATGGCCTGGCAGCGTTTCGACCAAAACGCGCTTTCAAACAATCACCTGATCACCGAAGACGAATATCTCCGGGATCTGATTGCCAACGTCCAGGTCGGCGACCAGATTCAGCTCAGCGGCTGGCTTGCCAGCTACAGCCATGGTGAAGGGTTCACCCGCGGGACCAGCACAACGCGCACCGATCGCGGCAACGGCGCCTGCGAGACCATCTACGTCAAGCGATTCCAGATTCTTTCCAGCATGGATAACGGCTGGCGCATCGTCTTCAAGGCGAGCCTTGCAGGAGCGATCATCTGCATGGTGATCTGGGTGCTCGTTGTCGCGCGCGGGGGATTTCGTTATCGATACCACGAGCGGCCTGACTACTGAGGCAGTTCGCCCTATCGCTTGTGAGCGTCGATCATCCGTACCTCTACGCCAACACTCGTAATGGCCCGCATCAGGTCATGGGCGCATTGGGCAACATACTCATGTATGTCGATCCCAGCGCCAAATTTCGCCATTACTTTTCGCTCGGTGTTCAGATAACCATCGAAGAACGCCCACCTCGGCTGATACTGGACGCAGCGGAAAAATTGCACCCTCTCGGTACCAGACACAAAGCTCAGTGAGCCCACTACATCTACATCCCGGAACGGCCGGGTCATATCGACGGGTGATACCCCCGACACCAATGATTCCTGAAACACCGCCCAGCGATGCGCCACGTCGTAGTCGATGAGCACCGTCCCGTCCTCAACTGGAATCTGTCGGGCGCCCGCTTCTGAGGACTGCACCTCAATGCGATCTTGCGATATACGGACGGAAGCGATCTTAGTTTTCAGCCGCACGCCGCCCTGAAGTTGAGTCAGCTCAAACTCTCGACCTCGAATGGTCTGAAACAGTCCGCGCAGGCCAACGTGAAGCACGAAACCGCCAGCTAGAATCGCAAGCAGCCACCCGCTAAGGGCGAGCATCAGTCGCCGCCCTCTGGTCGACCAGTAGGAACATTAAGGGACGCCCAGCAGGCATTCGTACTGGGATCACCTACGCGTCACTGTCAGTGCGAGGATCCTCGCTTTCCGAGTAAAGCGATTGGCCAGGGGTAAAGTAAATGAACTTTGCCCCTTCCGGGGCCCCGGGTTTATGCCAGATGCCACGAGGCACAACGAAGGACGATCCGGCTGGCGCAACGTAATGCTGCGGTTGCTCTTCTAAGAGCGTGATCTCGACGGTCCCCTCGATCACATAGAAGAACTCGTCCGTATCCGGGTGCATCTCCCAGCCAGGAGAGACGCCCGTGATATCGCAGGTCCCAAAGCTCTGGTTGTTGAAGGGAGAGAACTCGAGAAAGGATCCTTCAGGATTGTCCGCGAGCAGTCTCGGCACGTCGGTGACTTTCATTGTGACCTCACAGATCTCATGTGAACGCGACCTCAGAGCTCGGGAGAGCCTTTATGCGCTTTGAGGGATGGACTACTGCAGGCAATACGGAATTGTGATGCGCGATGATCTCGGCAGCGGAGAGAGTCGAATCACCGGTGGTATGAGCGTCCCTTGCCAGAATCACATCAAAGTCATGGCTGAGAGCGGACCGCGCCGTCGCATCCACACAGAACTCAGTCATCATGCCGCAGATCACCACTTGAGTAACGCCACGCTCGCGCAAAGTCTCGGCCAGGCTCGTTCCGTAAAACGCATCCGAAGCCTCCTTCTCTAGCCTTAAGTCTGTTGCTTGAGGTTCGAGCTGTGGGTGAACCTCCCACCCAGCGCTACCCTTCTTCATTGGTTCAAAGGACGCATGACAATGCTGAACGAAAATGACTGGCGCACTTGCGGCTCTCGCGAGACTGATCAGTTGTTGAGCATGGTTCAGCACATCCTGTTCATTGAATGCGCCTTTAACGAGCGCTACCTGCATATCAACAACCAGGAGTGCAGTGGTCATAGGCCGAGCCTCGTATCACTCGGCGTGCTGGCACCCAGAGGAGTGGCGCACCGTCCTTTACGGACGAGGCTATATATCAAGATACAC
>JBCDDI010000046.1:0-12478 GCA_039180365.1 Pseudomonadota bacterium | reverse complement strand
TGGCTGAGGTGGACTCGCTAACGCTGATGATCCAGGAGCATCTTGCGGCGCTGGGTACAACGTGAGCCCCACCGGCGCCATGGATACACCCACAGCCATTGCCATTTCCCAGTACCAGGCGGAAAACGGTATGAGCGTCACCGGCGAACCCTCGCCGCAGCTGGCGGGGATCCTCGCTGCCGGGGCAACCCCAAAGAGCCAGAGCGCATCGCGCTCTCCGGAGGAACTGCAGGCGGCGCAGCAGGCCTGTCTGGAACAGAAAATGGCCGAGGCACAGGCTGCGCAGCAGCAGAAACGCGGCTTCGGCAGCCTTATGCGCGGCGTTGGCCGCCTGGCCGGCCAGTTCGGGAACTACGATATGGCGCAGACCACCAATGACATTTATCAGGCAGGAGCCAGCGTTGAGGACTTCAATCAGGCGGCTAAAGATCTTGGACTGAAGGAATCGGATATCGCCGCCTGTCAGAATCCTTCCTGACAGATGGATGAACCGCTCGTCGTCTATAAAACACTGCCCAGGTGGACGGCTGAGTCCTTACCCGCCGCCTTTCGCAGGCGACACAACACCAAAGCAGGCACCTGGGCAAAGCTGACGATCCTTGCGGGCAGGCTCCGCTTCTACGCCCTTGGAGAGAGCGGTGAGGTCCAATCCACGGAAGAGTACTCGGCTGAGAAACCTCCGCCTTTCATCGAACCGGAGGCCTGGCACCGGGTAGAACCTGCATCTGCCGACCTGCAGTGCGAGCTTGCCTTCTATTGTCGGCCGGAACACTACTTTGAGAAGAAGTACGGGTTGAGCGCGCCACATTCCGCCGTCGTGGAAGCAGCAAAGTACATCGCTGGTGGCGACGCTCTGGATCTCGGCTGCGGTCCGGGTCGCAACAGCCTGTTTCTGGCAAGCCGCGGTTTCCGGGTCAGCGCTCTGGATCACGCTGAAACAGCGCTTAAGAAGTTGCGCGAAATCATCGCGACGGAAGATCAGATTCAGGAAATCGAGCCCCGTCTCTACGACATCAGCGCGGCGTCTATCGAAGGCAACTTTGACCTGATTCTTTCTACCGTGGTCCTTCAGTTTCTGCCCGCCGTGGTGGTTCCTGCCGTCGTTGGGAATATGCAGGCTCACACCCGGCCAGGCGGTATCAACGTGATCGTAGCGCCAATGTCTACTCAGGCTGCGCCCTGCCCCATCGACTGGCCGTTTACCTTTAAGGCCGGCGAACTGCGCGACTACTACTCAGGGTGGGAAAAGCACTTCGATCAGGAGGCGCCCGGAACCTTCCAGCGTCTTGATGAAAACGGCGATCCTTATCGCGCGCTTTTCGCAACGATGATTGCGAAGAAGCCCGCCGGCGGAAAAAGCGTCTGAAAACACAGGTGCCCGCGTAATCAACGAGGTAATTGCCCACCCGCTGCATTGCGAGGAAGCTCCCGCTACGGCACCAACAAGGAGACCTATCAATGATCGGCTACGTTACCCTTGGTACTCAGGACCCGAGCAAAGCCCAGGCATTTTACGATGCCCTGCTGGCGACACTCGGCATATCCCGCATCATGGAAATCGACGACTTCATTCTCTGGGGCAAGTCCATGGAGGACCCCTGCCTGGCCTCAACGAGGCCCTACGATGGCAACCCCGCCACTAACGGCAACGGCACCATGGTGGCACTCCGCATGGGCAGCACCGAAGAGGTGGACGCTTTTTATGCAAAGGCCATAGCGCTGGGTGCCGCAGACGAAGGGCCCGCTGGCCCAAGGGGAGACGGATTCTACGCCGGCTACTTCCGCGACCCTGATGGCAACAAGCTCTGCGCGTTCGTCGCCGAGTTCAGCTAAGGTTCCGACCAGGACCACTTACCGCAATAAATGCCGCAACAAAAAAAGGGCGGCCCTGAGGCCGCCCCTCTTTTTACTCACAAAGGTTGTGGTTACAACCTACAGAGCGATAGCGATGGAACCATAGACCGTGCGGCCGAGCGGGTTGTGTACGAACTCGTCGTAGCCACCGTTCTTGGCAACCGGCGGCGGTTCCTCGTTGAAGAGGTTACGCGCACCGAGGGTGAACTTCATGCTCGTATCCCCGATCGGCAGATCGTAGGAGTACTGCGCGTCCACCGTGGTCCAGGAGTCGATCTTGTCGTCCTCGATGCCCAGGTTCGCAGCAATCTCGCGAATGTCAGCGTTCAGATCAAAGCTGTCATCCGTGTAGCTGTCGATCCAGCGAACCTGGATGTTGGCCGCATGCCGGTTCAGGTTCCAGAAAGCGCCGAGGTTGACCCGGTGCTCAGGCAGGCTGCGGCCCACCGTGTTCTGAGAGTTGCGGCTACCCACGCCATCGATCTTCGTGCCGTCAGCAGTGGTGAGGTCGTATTTCGCCATCCACACCCAGTCCAGCGTGAAGAAGAAGGTGCCAACACTGTCGGTGAACAGGTTGTAGGTGAACCGCGTATCGAGGCCAGACGCCTCGAGTTCCTGAGCGTTCACCGTGAGTACGTTCACGCGCTGCAGGAAGCCGGTGTCGGAGCGGACAACTTGATCCGGCAAACGACCACACTCGGCCACACCAACCGGCGGGCTACCCGCGGGCGGGTTGCCACAGTCTGCGTTGATCAGTTCCTGGAAGTTCTGACGGGTGAGAATGTCCTTGTAGTCATAGTTCCAGTAGTCCACGTCTACGCCGAAGTTACCCGGGCGCCAGGAAAGACCGAGGTTCCAGTTGGTTGACGTTTCGGGCTCGAGGTCTTCATTCGGAGCCACAATCTGCGGACGGAAGACCGTGCTGCCATCAGCCGGATCGTTCATGTTCAGCAGGCTTGTGGAGTTACCGAAGGCCTGAAGCAGCGACGGCGTCCGGAACGACGTACCGGCGGAGCCGCGGAGCGTCAGTGAGTCAGTAGCGGCCCACAGCAGCGAGAGCTTCGGATCGATGGTGTTTTCATCGAGTGTGGTGAAGTCCTCGTAGCGGACAGCCAGGTTGGCCTCGAAGGTGTCCGTGATCGGCAGGAAGAGCTCGCCAAAAAGGGCCCAGCTCTCTAGTTCACCCGACCAGTCCTGCGCGCCGAAAGCGAACTTGAAGTTGTTCTGCTCGAGGTTCTGGTTCACGTCCACGTCACCGCGATCTCGACGGTACTGACCACCGAAGGCGAGGCCAGCCATGTTGCCGTTCATTTCGAAGAGATCACCGGCGAAGACGAGGTCAATAACGTCCTGCTGGTAGAGGGCTTCGGTCTTGGTCTCACCAATGATCCAGGCGAGGAGGTCATCGGGGTTCAGGTAGAGCGGATCCGTCTGCGGGCTGCCATCAGGCGTGATCTGCGCGCTCGAGAAGGGGTTAAACCAGAAGCAGTCGCCTGTACCCGCGTTACCGCTACCGGCAGACTCGCCGGGATCGATCGGGTTACAGCGCGGACCACCGAAGCCGTTCAGGGCCAGGTCCGTCTGCTGAGTCAGGGTGTCCGTATTCCGGGTACGCGCGCGACGCTGGGAGTAAGTGTAGGACGCATCCCAGGTCCAGCTGGAATCGGCGATGTCGCCGCGGAAACCATTGGAAATCCGGAAAGAGTTACGCGAGTTGCGGGTTTTCTTGTCCGGGAGGTCGTCGCCGATGAAACCACCGGCTGCGCGATAGTAAAGCAGCGATGGGCTTGGCGTCACACCGCGGCGCTGGACTTCCAGCAGGTAGCCCGGGTGATCGGGGTTCACCACCGGGAACGTGACGTCCGGGAACAGCGAGTTGTCGCGCTGGAAGGAGTCGTCCGTGAAGAAGAAGTCACCGTAGTACTCCACGCCACCGCCGAGATCGTAGTTGGCGTTACCGGAGAAGTTGTAGCGCCGTACGTCGCCAACCAGGGCGAAGAAGCTGGAGAAGTCGTAGCCGCAGAAGGTGTTCGTGCGGATGAAGCTTTCGGGTGCAAACTGCTCGCAGTTCAGATCACCAAGCTGCGGTCGGCCGGTAATGGGTACCGACCCGCCCAACCAGGCGTTACGTGCATCAACGTCCAGCGGCAGAATCGTCGGCGGGTTACCGACAGAGGACAGGCCTGTCTGACCGAAGCGGTCGTAACGATCGCCGATCGTCAGCGGCTTGCGGCGCAGATAGCTACCGGCCACCGAGAGGCTGCCGCGGTCGCCGGCGATACCGACGATGCCCTGCAGAAGAAGGTCATCCTGCAGTTCCGTTTCCGTGTCGGTAGAGCCCTGTACCTTCAGTTCCAGGCCTTCGAAGTCTGACCGGGTGATGAAGTTAACAACACCGGCAATGGCGTCGGAGCCATACAGCGAAGACGTACCATCCAGAACCACTTCCATGCGCTCAATGGCGATGGCAGGGATCATGTTGGAGACGTCCACGTATGCGTTGCCCTGACCGTCAAAGTTGGCGCCTACGGTGCGCTTACCGTTGATCAGCACCAGCGTCGAACCAAGGCCCAGGTTCCGCAGGTTGATGTTGGTGTTACCAGTCGAGCTGTCGCCACCGTTGAAGGCGCTGGTCTGGTTGGTCGAGCCAGAGTTGTACGGCAGCGTGTTAACCAGATCAGAAATTTCGGCGGCGCCGATGTTCTGGAAAGCCTCCTGCTCTACCACGGCAAGCGGTGAGGCTGAGGTTTCTGCGGAGCGTTTCAGATAAGACCCTGTAACGACGATTTCTTCGATCACTTCCTCCGCCACGGCCGGAACAGACAGACCGATAGCCGGGAGCAAGCACACGAGCAATGCGCCGCGTATAGCGTGATTCATTTAGTTATTCCCCTTGTTTCTGGCAATGCCGCGCCACTTCCCCTCCTCATCACCCATCTGCTTTGCGCAATGAGTACGGACTTCCACGCGGATTACTATCGCCGGCTTGGAACCAGCGGGGCCGATTCTGCGCCAAGTGGCGAAGATGTCAACCCGATTTGGTCAGACAGTCACGGTCCGTTCACTGTTAAGAAACAGCCGATGATCTTTGCAGACCATTGTCTGAACGCGAAGTCTGAACGCGAAGCCCGGTTGCCCAGGAACCTCGTTGACTGCACTCATTCGGTGCAGCCCCATGTCAGTGCGACTACAGTCGTTAGCGCAATCACGGCGTGCTTCCCTATGACCGGCTTCAGAGAAACGCACCGAGAACAGGCGGCGACCCCGTGCATCGAACTGCCGCATCGAACAACCATTTCATGAAAAGCAGATAGATCAGACGATCTGAGGACGTTAGCTTGCCGCTCTATTGGATCGAAAGGCTGGCGGGAGGTTGTTACCTATGGCTCACACTGTTTCGTTGTGCGCAGCGCTGACCTCACTCCTGATGCCCGGGGCGACTCTGCTGGCGCAGCCAGGTGAACCCGACTGGCCCTATGAAGAGTTCTACGACAACTCGCTCGTCAACCTGCATCAGCTCGGCAACTACGCCTACGATCTTGAGTGGCAGCTGGCTTGGGAACGGCAGCTACTGGCCGGGAACGGCGTTCGTATCAACACCGGCAGCGTGACTTCAAACGACCTCGCAACACGAGCTGACATTAACCTCAACGTACCCATGAACGAGCACTGGCGTTTCCAGGGGAGTTTTCGTCGCGACCAGAACCCGGAGCAGAACGACGAGGACGAGCTCCTGGTTGGCCTTGAACGTTTCTTCGGTGATTCCTCTCTCTTCGCCCAGGTAGATCCGGGGCTGAACAAGGAGAACATCGATTTCTTCGCGGGGTATACAAAGTACGGCAACGAAGCACGCTCCACCTACACCCGGATCGGTCTCCTCTTCGAAGACATCGTCTACAACGACCGCAACGATCTCGGCGGCACCGCGGACAATACGCCCGTCGCTCTGCGCTGGGCCATCCGCCGCGGCACCGAGCGCTGGTGGATCTACAGTGACGGCACCGTGGGTACGGGCTATCAACGCAGCTTCGATACGGCAACGCCGGAAAGCGGCCTCCTTGAAGAAGAGCGCCGGGACAATCGAGCTCGAATTCGCCTTTCCCATGAGACTGATAACGGCGCGCTCTGGTCGCTCTGGTTCGACTGGGCCGACTTCCAGGACAAGCGCAGCTACAGCAACCCTGAGTTCGACTACAACTTCCAGCGCGAGCGCTACAACCTTGCCGCCGAGCACATACGTACCGTCGGCGATGTGCACCGCTTCCGCTTCCTCGTGCACCTGCTCTTTCAACGGGCGGAAGCCGAGGGTTTCAATGCGCACAGCTATCAACGCGATGAGCCTTTGGGCGGGATCTTCTACGAGCGCCTCTGGTCGAAAAACAGCCTCATGGCCGCAGCCGTGATCAGTGCGCCGAACGCCGAGTACGAAGGCACCGTCCCCGAAGCCGAACGCTTACCGGAGTCTTTCGCGGACAAACTGATCCTCGGCTGGCGGCACCGCTTCTCACCGCAAGCACAGCTGCTCATATCTGTGAGCCACAAGGTGACCGGAGACGGCTTTGGTGGCGGGAACGTGCAGTTTCAAATGTTCTTTTAACAGTTAACTGTTAACTGTCAGCTAACCGTCAGCCGAAGCTCACGGCCGTTTCACTGGAGCACTGAGAGTCTGGCGGTTCCTTTATGAGCCAGCCAGCACCATGAGTGAAGCCACTGCTGAGGCGAAGCACGTCACAGTCTGGTACGACGTCCAGTGCCCGCTCTGCGTTCGTGAGATTGCGCTGATGCGGCGCCTGGATCGACGCCAGCGAATCGACTTCCGGGCCGTGCAGCAGGAACGCAGCTGCCCGATCTCGAAAGAAGAGTTGCTAGCCCGGTTCCACGCCAGGGAACAGGACGGTCCGCTACTCTCCGGTGCTGCCGCGTTCGCCGCCATGTGGCGTGCGCTGCCGCTATTCCGCCCGCTCGGTCTGCTGGCCCGGAACCGTCTGGTCCTTAATGCGCTGGAAAAACTCTACGTTTTCTTTCTGAAAGTCCGACCCCGGCTGCAGCAACTCGCCGGCCGCGCTCTCAGCCCGCCTGCTTCTGCAGATTAGCCATGTGCCGAGCCCGGTCGATGCTGTAGCCGCGCAACGCAAACCAGGACGCCAGATAAAGCCCGAGAATGCAGGGCAGATAAATGAGAATCAGCGCGTTCACCGAATTCTGCGCCACCTCGCCGGGAATCGCCTGATCGGGAAAGTCTGCGAGCCAGAGAATGGCGCCGGCCAGCAACACCCCAAGCCCCGAAACCGCCTTCTTGGCGAAATTTCGCGCGGCGAAGATCAGCCCTTCATCCCGGCGACCCAGCGTCTCGGCGCTGCGGTCTTCGACAACATCCGCATTCATGGAAGCGAAGACAATCTGCATGGTAATGATTGCCGTCGTCTCGATGAGGTAGTGAGACATCAGCAGCGGTAGAAACCAGGCGCTGTTCCGGGCCGGAAAAACTCCCAGCAGCGCCGCAACAAAGGCCACCGGGAGAAAGGCGATGGCAAAGAGAAAGCTCCCCCGGGCGGCTTCCTTTTTACCGAAGCGGGCGGCCAGCCGCGGTGCAATCGCAAAAGACGTTGGCACGGCAATGAGGCCGAGCATGGGGATGTAACCGATTTCAACGCTGCTCAGGCGCCAGAAGTAGGTCCCCACGTAGACGGACATGGCCTGCGAGACACCGGCGGCCGCGCCAAAAAAAAGCGCCGAGATGAACACCGCCTGGAAAGACCGATTGTGAAACATGGCAGTAATAGCACCGAACACCACGTCCGGCCGGAACTTCTCCGCGGCTTTCGGCACATGAAAGGTCGGGATATGCCGGTGCGTACCCAGGGAGGAGAACAACATCATCACCAGCATGGCACCGCTGCCGATCATGCCGAGGAGCTGATAGCCGCGCGGGCCGAGCTGACCAGCGCTGTCTGTGGGCAGCAGCACCATGAAGGTTAGCACCGCCATGGACAGCCCTCCAAGCCAGCCGAACACGTAGCGGAATGCCATGAGGCCGGTCCGGTCGTCATAGTGTTTGGTGAGCTCCGGGCCCATGGCAGCGTTCGGCACTTCAAAGAAGGTCAGTGCGCTGCGCACGACAATCGCCATGACGATCAGCCAGACGAAGAGCACGCCGTCCCCCTGGAGCGCGGCATCCGGCGGATTCCAGAGATAGTAGAAGGAGACGGCGATCGGCAGCGCGGCGGCATACATGAACGGATGTCGCCGCCCGAAGCGCGAGATCCAGTTATCCGAGAGGAAGCCGACGGCAATGTCCGAAAGCGCGTCCACGAGCACGGCGATGGCAAGCGCAAGACCCGCCAGGAAAGCGTCGAGGCCCAGCACCTGGTTGTAGTAGATGAGAATGAAGTAATTGAAGCCGGTGTCTTTGATGCCAAAAGGCGTGGCACCCGATCCGTAGAAAAGCTTGGTGGACAGGGACGCTTTAGGCGCCTCGCTCTCGCTCATACCGTTCCCACTTCAACCGCCACCGAGGAGCACAGCCTAGCGTCTCAGCTGCGGAAGTCGAACTTTGTGAGGCCGGGGTTGGCGTTTGCCATCCCCGCTACTCACCGGAGAAACTGGCGGCGACCGTTCGGCCCGGCACAATCCAGTGACCGTGGCGCAGGACTCAACGAACAAACAACGCATGCATCCCGTTCTTCTCACCGCCATCGCCATGGCCGCCTTTGCAGCCAACTCACTCCTCTGCCGCATGGCCCTCGGCAGCGGCTCGATCGATCCGGCGAGCTTTACGCTCATCCGGCTGTTCAGCGGGGCCCTGGTCCTTGCCCTGCTGCTGCGCCCGCACTGGCGTGAGCTGGGACTGACTCTGCTGTGGCCAATCTCCTGGCCTTCGACGCTGAGCCTCTTTACCTACATGGTCTGCTTTTCCTTCGCCTACCTGTCACTGGAAACCGGCACCGGCGCGCTGCTGCTGTTTGGTGCCGTGCAGCTGACGATGTTCGCCGTGGCCCTTCAAGGCGGTGAACGCTTCAATCGCTGGGCCAGTCTGGGTCTGGCAATGGCGGCCGGTGGGCTCGTCTATCTCGTTGCCCCCGGGGTGACGGCACCGGAGCCGCAAGGGGCCATACTCATGGCGCTGGCAGGTGTTGCCTGGGGGGTTTACTCGCTGCTCGGCAGAGGCGCCAAGGACCCGCTGGTCGCCACGGGAGCAAGCTTCATTACCGCCTTACCTTTCGCTGCACTTGTCAGCGTCGCCTTCCTCGCAGATCAGAACATCTCCTACTCCGGCTTTGGCCTCGCCGTCGCGTCAGGGGCTGTCGCTTCCGCGCTCGGCTATGTGGTCTGGTATGCCGCCCTTCGCCACCTGACCGCCGCCCGGGCAGCAACGGTGCAACTTTCAGTGCCGGCGCTCGCTGCACTTGGTGGTGTTGTCCTGTTGTCGGAGCCGCTTTCGCTGCGCCTGGTACTGGCGTCTACGCTGACGTTGGGTGGTGTCGCCCTCGTGCTCTATCAGCGCTCGCAGCGCGCAGCACCCTGAGGGATGCCGGGGACACATCTGCGTTAAGCTGCTGCCCGTGAAGGAATCCCTGCAGCAAACCATCGAGCGTTTCGACCCGGACCTGGGCCTCGAACGCGCGTCTACTCCGCCCGCCAGCTGGTACAGGGACGAATCGATCGCGGCGCTGGAAGCTGAGGCCGTGTTCGCCGGATCCTGGCAGCTGGTCGCGCGTAGGGATCAGCTCCAGAGCTCGGGCGCATTCGTAACGGCGGAGCTTGCCGGTGAGCCCATCGTCGTCGTTCGTGACGGAGAAGAGATCCGCGGTTTCTACAATGTGTGTCGGCATCACGCCGCCCAGGTGGCGACGGATCCCTGCGGCACGGTGCGCGCCCTGCACTGCCCCTACCACGGCTGGACCTACAATCTCGACGGGACCTTAAGAAACGCACCGCAGTTCGACGGGGCTATGGCAATGGGCGGTGCAGAGTTCAACCTGCAGCCGGTCCGCGTTGAACAGTGGTATGACTGGGTGTTCGTCTGCCTGAATCCCACAGCGGTACCCCTGGCCACGCAGCTCGGCGATCTGCAGCTCCCCTTCGACCCGACCGCCCTGCAACACGACCGGCGCGTGAGCTACGAGCTCAACTGCAACTGGAAGGTGTTCGTCGACAACTACCTCGACGGTGGTTATCACGTGCCCTACCTGCATCGGGAGTTAAACGGTGCCCTGGATGGCAACGCCTATCGCATCGACGTAGGCAACCGGCACTGCATCCAGAGTTGCCCGACAAGCAGCGAAGCATCCTCAGCCGGCGCCGTCCGCTCCGGCACGGCCTGGTACCTCTGGCTCTATCCGAACCTGATGGTCAACTTCTACGAAGGGCTTATGGATCTGAATCTCGTGCTGCCTGCGGGACCGGAGCGCTGCATCGTCCACTTCGACTACTACTTCGCCGATCAGGACGCCGCCTTCCGCGATGAGAGCATCCGCGTGGCCGATCGCGTGCAGGCAGAGGACGTTGCAATCTGCGAGGCGGTCCAGCGCGGCCTGCGCTCCCGAAGCTATGACACGGGGCGTTTGTCTCCGCTGAAGGAAGGCGGCGAGCGTCGCTTTCACCAGCTGTTGCACGGCGACCTGAAAAACGCTCTGGCCTGAAGCAGTGGTCTCGCGGGTTTGCAACTCCCGCAGTATCTACCGCTTCTTTTTTGGCTTCCGCTCTTTTTCGTCTACCGCTCGCGCGGTACCTACAGCTCGCGCAGTGTCTACAGCTCTCTTAGAAGCGGCCGAGTCAGGCAGGTGGGGCCGCCGCAGCCCTTGCGGCTGATCTCATCGCCTTGATAGACGAGCACTTCCGCTCCGGCGGCTTCAAGGCGTCGCCGGGTTTCCGGATTGCCATCAAGCATCAGACACACCCGCGGCGCCAGAGCCAGCACGTTGCAGCCCATGCTGTCGAACTCTTCCGGCGGCACTTCCACCAGGGAAAAGCCCCGGTCCAGCAGCGTTTCCCGAAAGGGAACGGGAAGCAGAGGCGAGTACACGAGGAGCAGATCCCGATCGATGGGGCTCAGCATGGACATGAGGTGAAAAACATCCTCCGGTCCCTGCCAGTGCGGCAGGGGTACCTCGAAGAGTTCAACCCCCGCCGGCAGGAGCTCTGCCAGCTGGCTGATACCGCTTGCGGTGGTCCGATAGCCGCGACCAACGGCAAGGGTCTGCGGGTCCAACCAGGCCACATCGCCGCCTTCAATCATCCCCGGCGCTTCGACGGCGCCACGGATCTCAACGCCAGCCTCTGCGTAAGCCTCGCCGCTCGCCGCAGGTTCGCCGCGACGCGCCGTTTTGCCCATGTGGCAGAGAATGGCTCCCGCGTCCGTCACGATGGATGCGTCGCGCACGTAAATCGAATCCATACCGGTGGCCGCATGCTCTGGTAGAAAGCTGAGTTCAATCCCCTGCGCCTCCAGCAGGCTAATGAGCGCCTCATATTCGGCAACGGCAGCGGCAAAGTCCGGTTTGGCCAGATAGTTGAGCTCGCGCCACTGCGCCTTAAGGGCCCCATCGTTCACAAAGGCCGCTTCGGGTGTTTTCAGTAACACGCGGCGCAGGCGACCGACTTCCGACTGACCGGTGAGCATTCCAGTGGTCTCCATTACAGGGTTTTTCGACGCCAGCGCATCCAGGCGAACACGGGCAGGCCGAGGAGCAGTAACACACCGCCCCAGCCGATGGCCTCGGAGCCAGTGCCGACGATGGCCCAGGTCGCAAAGACTACGGCGATTACCGCTACGGCCAGGTCAAAGGGGGAGAGAACTGCTGCCTTGCCGGCGCTGGCGGCACCGGTGGCCGATCTACCACGCAGGGCCAGCGTGATTCTGGCGAGCGCGCACATGAGGTACGGCAGCAGCGCAGAAAGTGTGGCGAGCAGAATCACAAAGGTGAACTGCTCGACAAGACCGGCACTGAAGTTCATAAGCACAAGTCCCGACACCAGCAGCGATGAAAGCACAATACCCGTCGCCGGCGTCCCGCCCTTTGACAAGCGTCCAAACAGGCCTGGAAAGAGTTCGTCCCGGGCGGCCGCCATGGGAATCTGACCGAGACACAGCGTCCAGCCGTTCAGCGCGCCGAAACAGGCGATCACCGCGCCTGCGGCGACGGCAAAGTAAGCCCAGCTGCCAAAGATCACCCGAGCGGCGTCTGCATAGGGTGCCGTGGAGTTTGCGAGCTCCGCTGGTGGGATAACGCCCATAACCCCGATGGTGCTCGGGATATAGACGGCGGCCGCGATCAGGGTGCCCGCGACCGCAGCACGAGGGATGGTCTTTTCCGGCTCGCTAACATCCTCCGCCGGAATATTCGCGCACTCCATCCCCATGAACGCCCAGAAGGTGAGCGCGGCCGTGGCGGTAACGGCCGCAAGGTTGCTCTCGCCGCTCATATTCCAGGGTTGGAAATGCGCCGGCTCAAGACTGAGCACGCCAAACAAGCCCACGGCAACCAGCGGAATCAGCTTCAATACGGTGGTGACGAGCTGCACGCGCCCGGCCTCGCGGATGCCGATGACGTTCACGGCCACAAGCAACCAGATCATCGCGAGTGCAGTCACCGTGGCAGCCAGCGGTTCACTGGCCAACTCC
>JBCDDI010000045.1:0-12508 GCA_039180365.1 Pseudomonadota bacterium | reverse complement strand
TTGAAGCGCTGAAAGCGCGGATTGAGGCAGGTGAGGACTTTGCCGCGCTGGCGACGGAGTTTTCCGAAGATCCCGGTTCAGCCGCCGCCGGCGGTGACCTTGGCCCGGTTGGTAAAGGATTATTTGCCGCGGAGTTCGAAGCGGCGCTCTGGGCGCTCGAGGTGGGAGAGCTCTCCGGCCCCGTAGAAACGGAGTTCGGTGTCCATCTGATTGAGCTCAAAGAAATTGTGGCCAATGAATTCCCCGCCTTTGAGACGATGCGTGAGCAACTGGAAACGCGCCTCAAGCGGGATGCGGCAGCGGGAATTTTCGTGGATCGGGTCCGCGAGCTGGATAACCTCGCTTTTGAACAGCCGGAGAGTCTTGATGGTTTGAGTGAGGCCCTGGGGCTTGAGATCCAGACCGTCGAGGGGGTCAGTCGATCGCTGGGCAGTGGGATCTTTGGCAACGTTGAGCTGCGCAATGCGGTGTTCACCAGTGAGGTGCTGGATCAGGGTTTCAACAGCGCCGCCGTCGAGTACCTGGATAACCGGGCGGTGGTTGCAAGAGTTGTTGCGCGCTATGAGCCGGAAACGATTCCTTTTGCCGAGGTTGCCGTGGACATCCGTGCGGAACTGGTCAGTGAAGAGGCGCGCCGTGCCATTGCAACCGCCCACGAAGAGGCCCTGGCCCGGGTGGAAGCGGGTGAGAACGTCAGTGAGGTTGCCGACGCCTATGGGCTGACCTGGGAAACTGCAACACTCGTGCGCCGCAATGAGATTGGCCCACCCCAGGAGGTGCTGAGCGAGGCGTTCTCACTGGAACGCCCCACCGATGGCAAGCAGGTGGGCAGCGCCAGTGCGGCCGACGGTACCCGCTACGTGGTGACCATGACGCGCGTGGAGGATGGTGATCTTTCAACCATGACAGAGGCGGAGATTGACGGCATGCGCCGGTTCCTGGCGAATCGGGCGAGCAGCCAGGACTTTGATGCCTACTATCGTGCGCTGGAAGAGGACGCGTCGATCAATCGTCCGGTGCTCTGAGCTCAATCGCCGCCGGCAGAGACGTTGACGTAGAGGAGCAGCGACTGCCCCGGCTGCAGATAGTCAGAGACGTCGAGGCGGTTCCAGCTGACGATATCCGTTACCCGGACGTTGAACTTCCGGGCGATACGGTCCAGCGAATCGCCCCTTCTTACACCGTAGCGCACCTTGCGGATGGTGGCTTCCCGGCCCGTGGCCATGGCCACCGGGGTCGTAGCGCCAGCCGGGAGCGTCAGCTTCTGACCGACCCTGAGATAGTCTTTCGGGCCTACGTGGTTCGCCTTCATGAGCTTCGTAACCGGCACGTTATGGGCGCGGCTGATGGTCCAGAGTGAATCGCCGCTCTGGACGACGTAGGTGTCGCCCTGATTGCGGCTCGCAATGCTGTTTGACAGCGCTTTCGGCGACTTTGGAATCAGCAGGCTGTCGCCGACGGTGATCCGCGTATTGCGCAGGCCATTCGCCTGCTTGAGGCTCTTAACATCCGTCCTGTGGCGCTGAGCGAGGCCCGAGAGCGTATCTCCCTGCTCAACCTTCACACGCAGCCACTGCACCCGCTCAGCGGCCGGCACAGCGGCGATGGCCGCCTCAGCGCCGCGGGGCGCTGATTTCGGCAGAATCAGGTGGTGCGGGCCGCTCGGTGGCGTTGACCATTGATTCAGGGCGGGATTCCACAGATAGAGGGTGTCCAGGTCCACCTCGGTAACGGCGCTGGCGACGCTGAGGTCCAGCTGACCGCCGGTGTCTACCACTGTGAAAGGTACCTCCGGGCTGAGCGGTGGCAGCGTCACGCCCAGAGCCTCGGGATTGTCTACGAGCTCTGCCAGGGCGAGGAGCCGTGGCACGTAGGCGCTGGTCTCCCGGGGCAGCTTCAGCTGAAAAAAGTTGGCACCTTCCGGTGCGCGACGGCGGGCGCGATTGACGTTGCCTTCGCCGGCGTTGTAACCGGCCAGGGCGAGATACCAGTCGTCGAAGCGCCGGTGCAGATATTCGAGATAGTCGAGGGCAGCGTCGGTTGCGGCGACAGGATCGCGGCGGCCGTCATACCACCAGTTTCGCTCGAGCCCGAAGCGTTTTGCGGTTGCCGGGATGAATTGCCACAGCCCCGCCGCGCCACCGTGAGAAAAGGCATAGGGATCGAGGGCGCTCTCAACGATCGGGAGCAGGGCGAGTTCGCTGGGTAAACCGCGGGCCTCCACAGCCTGATGAATGTAGGCGAGGTGTCTGCCGAGTCTGCCACGCATGCGGTTCAGGTATTGCGGATGGCGCTTCAGCCAGCGCAATTCCTGCTGCACGCGCGCCTCGTCGGTGTAGCGGTGCAGCTGAAAGCCGCCGCGGATGTCTGCCCAGAGGTCGGGATCCGGGAGCTCCACGCCTGGCGCAATCTCGCTGCCGTCAAGATAGGGACTGTGAAAGCCCGGGCTATCCAGGGCGTCGAGAACCGACGCGTTGATGATCTCCGGCGACTGAGGCGTATGGCTGCTCTGGCAGGCAGAAAACAGCAACAACGCCGCGCAGACGGCTGCTACCAACCTTGCTCGCAGTGTGCTTGCGGACATCAGAAGCTGCCGTCAGAATGGGTCGAGTACTTTGCGGTATGTCCTTTCACTTGGCAACGTCCTCCCTAGAACGGCTGGCTGACTGGTTCGGTTCTTCGACCGGGCAGCGAGTGCTCGCGGAGCAAAGCCCGCTGATTGCCGAGTGTGCCCGGCGCTTCCATGGCGACATGCTGCTCTGGGCAGGGTGCCATACGGATCTCACTGATACCGTGCGCGGGTGCATGGTTCGCAATCGATTCCACCTCGAAACCTGCGCGCTCAGCGGCGACGGTCCGGCGTCGACCGACAGTTCCCGCTTCAGGGCCGATCTCCACGAACTGCCAGTGGCCAATAACACCTTCGATGCAGTGGTGCTGCACCATGTGCTGGAGACCGCTGAGGACCCGCGGACGGCGATCAGGGAGGTGGCGAGGACCCTGGCCCCCGGTGGGCGGCTATTGATCATTGCCTTCAACCCCTGGAGCGTCTGGGGCCTGCGTAGTGCCTATGCGCGGTTCTTTGACGACAGCTTCAGCGGTCTGCGCTTTTTCAGTCCGGCAAGACTGCTCGATTGGTTGACGGTTCTTGGCTTCGAGCTTCAGCAAGAAGTTAAATATCTTGCTTATGAATTGCCTTTTAATACAAGCAACAAAGACGCCGGCATCTGGCGTCGATTTCGGGCCGTCTGTGCGGCCAGACGCCTGCCGATCGGGGGTGTTTACGTCATCTCTGCCGTGAAGCAGGCGAACGCCGTACGCCCGGACTGGTCCGGTGCCCGGGTCAGGGGTGGCAAGCTCGCCGGCGCCGCCTATCCCAAGCTCTCGGCTCGCGTGGCCTACCTGCCGGTCCGACCCGGTGCTGCCAGCGGCACGCTTTCAGGTGGCTCCCTTTCGCCCATGGAGCCCAGCGACGGAATCGAAGACCCTGGTTGAGATTTATACAGACGGTGCCTGTCGGGGAAATCCCGGGCCGGGCGGCTGGGCGGCACTGCTGCGCTATGGCGACGCCGAAAAACTCATCAAGGGTGCGGAGCCGGAGACCACGAACAATCGTATGGAGCTCATGGCGGCGATTCGTGCCTTGGAAGCGCTGACTCGCGAAGGCCCCGTGCGCCTCACAACCGATTCCGAATACGTTCGCCAGGGCATTACCAGCTGGGTACCGCGCTGGAAGCAGAACGGTTGGAAGACGGCGGCAAAGAAGCCGGTTAAAAACCAGGATCTCTGGCAGGCCCTCGATGCCCAGGCCGCGCGTCACGAGATCGACTGGCGCTGGGTAAAGGGGCACAGCGGACACCCGGAAAACGAACTGGTCGATCAGGCTGCGAACGACGCCATCGACGAAATGCTCGCGAGCTGACGGCGAGCCTCAGAAAGGAAGTCCATACGTGCGGCAGGTAGTACTGGATACGGAAACGACCGGGCTGGAGACGGCTCAGGGTCACCGGATCATTGAGATTGGCTGCATCGAACTCGTGAACCGGCGCTTTACGGGTCGGCAGCTGCACAAGTACATCAATCCGGATCGGGAAATCGATGATGGGGCCTTCGAAGTCCACGGGATTTCCAGCGAGTTCCTGGCGGATAAACCGCGTTTCCATGAACTCGCCGATGAGATCGTTGACTTTCTCTCCGGTGCGGAACTGATCATCCATAACGCGCCCTTCGACGTAGCGTTCCTCGACTACGAGTTTGCCCGCCTGAGTCAGCGCGGACCGCGGGTCAAAAACATCTGTCAGATCACCGACTCGCTGGCGCTCGCGCGACACAAGCACCCAGGTCAGAAGAACAACCTCGACGCGCTCTGTCGACGTTATGCGGTGGACAACTCGGCGAGAACGCTCCACGGCGCGCTACTCGACGCGGAGATCCTGGCCGACGTCTACCTGCTGATGACAGGCGGCCAGACGGCGCTCTTTGCTGGTGACAACGAGGATGGCAAAGGCGCTGAGGCAGAAACCGCGGCGCTGACCTTAGACTCCGATCGCCCGGGCCTTGCCATCGTGCGTGCCAGCGACGAGGAGTTGGCCGCCCATGAAGCCTGGCTCGATCTGCTGGACGACAAGGCGGCCGACGGCAGCGTCTGGCGTCAGCAGGCCTCGGGCTGAACTCAGAGCGTCGTCAAGGCGCCCTCAGGGGCCTCAGCAACTTCAGGAGTCTCAGAAGAAGTAGGTAACGGCAAACCAGCCGGTGGCGCCCATGGTGATGGTGTAGGGCAGGGCCATAAGCACCATGCGTCCATAGGAGAGCCGTACCAGCGGCGATATGGAAGAGGTCAGCAGAAACAGGAAGGCTGCCTGGCCGTTGGGCGTGGCGACGCTGGGGATATTCGTGCCGGTGTTGATAGCGATGGCGAGGGTATTCATGTGCTCGCGGGTGATCTGTCCGCGGGTGAAAGCGTCTACTACTTCGTTGATGTACACCGTCGCCACAAACACGTTGTCGCTGATCATGGAGAGTACGCCATTGGCGACGTACATGACCGCCGGCTGTGCATCGAGGTCCAGAGACAGCACGTAGTTGATCACCGGGGCGAAGAGGTGCTGGTCCTCAATCACACCGACGATGCCGAAAAAGACCACCAGCAGCGCCGTAAAGGGAAGTGCTTCCTCGAAGGCATGGCCGAGCTGGTGTTCTTCGATAACGCCGTTCAGCGCTGTCTGCACAACAATCACCATCAGGCCGATAAGGCCAACTTCGGCCCAGTGGAAGGCGAGGGCAACGACCAGCATCAGTGCTGCTGCCGCCTGCACCACGAGTCGGGCCCGATCGAGATCCGAGCGGCGACGGCCTTCTTCTTCGTCGAACTCCGTCAGAATCTGCCGTACCGGTTCCGGTAGCGTGGCTCCGTAGCCGAAGCGTTTGAGCTGTTCGAGCAGTACGCAGGTGGTGAGTCCGACGGCGAGCACGGGCATGGTCACCGGGGCCATTCGGGTAAAGAACTCAATGAATTCCCAACCGACCTGATTCGCGATCAGCAGGTTCTGCGGCTCGCCCACGGTTGTGCACACGCCGCCCAGGGCGGTGCCGACGGCACCGTGCATCAGCAGATTCCTGAGGAAGCCCCGGAACTGCTCAAGGTCTTCACGATGCAGATCACCAATGGCTTCATCATGGCCATGTTCATGGTCGTCGGCGAACTGCTTACCTGACGCCACCTTGTGGTAAACGGAGTAAAAACCGATGGCGACGCTGATGATCACAGCCGTTACCGTCAGGGCATCCAGGAAGGCAGATAACAGGGCCGAAACAGAACAAAAAAGCAATGAAATCAGAGTTTTGGAGCGAATTCCCAGAATGATTTTAGTAAAGGTAAAGAGCAGCAGCTCTTTCATGAAGTAGATGCCGGCGACCATGAACATAAGCAGCAGGATCACCGGGAAGTTGTTGAAGACTTCCGCCCGAATGGTGTCCGGGTTGGTCATACCGATGATGACCGCCTCGAGCGCCAGCAGTCCGCCCGGTTGCAGGGGATAGCAGCGCAGCGCCATCGCCAGGGTAAAGATGAACTCTAGTACCAGTACCCACCCGGCCACGAAGGGTGAAATGAGAAACAGGATTGGGTTGATCAGCAGGAAGCTGAGGATCAGACCCTTGTACCAGTCCGGGGCGGCGCCCAGGAAGTTGTGCCAGAAAGACGCCATCTGAATCGGTGCGCTCATAGTGATGCTGCTGCCGAACGGGCGCCGGCCGTGCCTCCAGAGGATGCTTGTTAGGATGGCAGGCGCGGACCTTAGGTCGCTGGGGCGCCGTGCCGTGGGTGTCACCAGCCCGTGCTGGAACATGGTGGACGAGCGATGGACAACCCCCGGGGCCGCCATCGCTGGCACAAGATAATTGCTCCCCGGCCCTGAGTCCACACACCGCCCGGTCCCGGTTGGTGTCCGCTTGCATTACACCGAGGCTAGCGGCTAGCTTGGCAGCCTTTCAGTCTCTGGAGGCTCTTTCAGCATGTGGCCGCACGACCCCGATGTCTTTGAATCCCTCGTTACCCCGCCGGAAGGCGCCTCCCGCGATGACGCCTGGTTTTTCGTTCGCTTCCCCGAGGGATTCGTCTGTGTGTCGGAGCAGGGTGTGCCGCGTCCTGTCACCGGCGACGAGCTGCGCTGGATGGACATCGAAGTCGATTTTGAGCACTACCTCGGCCAGCATCGGAATCGCCCGGTGTATGTGATGCAGGCGTCTGGCACGGTCCCGGAGGGTTATGCGCTCGCCGGGCTGTACGACTGGCTAGGCAGGGTTGAACCGACGATCTTCTATCTTGCCGGTCGTGCCCATCAAATCATCGACTGGCACAACGAGCACCGCTTCTGCGGTCGCTGCGGCACACCGATGGAGGAACATGATAAGGATCGCGCCAAGCGGTGCCCGGCTTGCGGACTCATCAACTATCCGAAGCTTGCCCCGAGCATCATTGTGCTGGTGACCAAAGGGGAGCAGATGCTCCTGGCCCGGAACGCCAACTGGCCCACCAAGATGTTCAGCACCCTGGCCGGCTTTGTGGAGCCTGGTGAGTCCATCGAACAAACCGTGCACCGGGAGGTGCTGGAAGAAGTGGGACTCTCGGTGGGCAACTTCAAATACTTCGGCTCCCAGAGCTGGCCATTCCCGAATTCGCTCATGCTGGGCTTCCACGCTGAATATCTCGGCGGTGATATCGTCTGTCAGGATGAGGAAATCGCCGAGGCGCACTGGTTCGACGTCGACAATCCGCCCAACATGCCGCCGAAGTCCGCAATTTCCCGCTGGCTCATTGACGAGTTCATCAACGAGGTGCAGTCGAACCGCTGAGGCGGGAGGCGGAAGGGCTACTCCGTTGGCGTTTCCGGCAGGCTTTCGCTCTGGAACATGGCCATGAGGCGAAAGGCCCACATGAGATAGCCATCGGAGCGGAAGCGCCCTTCCATGAAGGCTGCAAAAGCGTCCGCCTGGCCTGACAGGAGGGCCCAGGCGATGTCCACGTCTTCGAAGAAAAAAGTGGCGTCCGGGCGCTGGCTTTCCGGTGGGTGAAACTGGATCTGCCGTTCAGCCACCTGGAACTGCAGCAGTTCATCGGCGATGGCCAGGCGTATGACCGCGTCCATACCCTCGCTTGCCGGACCATGGAAGGTCCGCTCCAGGTGCGATTGCAGGGCGCGTAAAGCCATGGTGGTGCATCTGACACCAGTGCGCAGGCGAGCGCAAGATCGTCGCCGGGCCGGCACTGTGATGTAAATTCCCGAGCCCTGCAGTAGAGTAGCCGGCTCTTTGAACAACGGGCCAGGTCCTTGGATTATCTCTTCGACTACGCGCTCTTTCTGGCCCAGGCGGTCACCATTGTCGCGGCTATCCTCATCGTGCTGACAGCCATGGCAAGTCTCGGCACGAGACGACAGGTTCACGGGTCGGCTGGCCATCTTGAGGTGAAAAAGCTCAACGATCGGCTCCTGAATCTTAAGGACAGCCTGCGCCAGGCCGTGCTCCCGTCAGCGCAGTTCAAGAAACTGCACAAGCAGGACGCGAAAGCCGAAAAGCAGTCGGATAAGGAAAAGGTAAAGGCTGCCAAAACCGGAGGGGATGAGGCGGCGCGCAGCCGGGTCTTCGTGCTGCGCTTTGACGGCGACATCCAGGCCTCAAAAGTTGAGCAGCTGCGTACGGAGATCACCGCCGTGCTGACCCTCGCCGAAGAGAGCGACGAAGTGCTGATCTGTCTCGAGAGTCCCGGCGGAGCCGTCCACGGCTATGGTCTTGCAGCATCCCAGCTTGATCGCATCCGCCAGCACGGCGTCCCTCTGGTGGTTGCCGTAGACAAGGTTGCGGCCAGTGGTGGCTATCTCATGGCGGCCGTGGCTGATCGGATTCTCGCGGCACCTTTTGCGGTGATTGGCTCGATCGGCGTCATTGCTCAGATACCCAACGTACACAGACTCCTGAAGAAACACGACGTGGATGTGGAACTGCTAACGGCGGGGAAATACAAACGCACGCTGACAGTCCTTGGCGAAAATACTGATGAAGGTCGGCAGAAATTCGTGGAAGAGCTTGAAGACGTGCACGCGCTTTTCCAGGAGTACGTCGGCGAGCGTCGACCGAGCCTGGATATGGCTGAAGTGGCCACCGGCGAAGTCTGGTACGGCGACCGGGCGCTCGCCCGGCATCTGGTTGATGAACTGGTTACCAGCGACGAGTACCTGGCCCGGTCCTGCGAAGACCGGGACGTATTTGAAGTGCGCTGGGTGGAACACAAAAAGCCCATCGAGCGGCTTATGGCCCAGGCGGAGGTTTCCCTCGGCCGGCTGGTTGATCGCCTGACGAGCGTTGGCCATCGCTGAAGCGCCGTCTTGCGAGAGCAAACTCAAGAAGCCCGGTAGTCTCATCAGCTGGGCAAAGCAGACAGAACAGATCGGGAGCAAACCATGAGCACCTTTAAAGCCCTGCTGGTTGAGAAAACCGACGCTGGCTTCAGCCGGCAGATTGTTGAACGGCGCCTTGAAGATCTCCCCGAAGGCGACGTCCTTATCGACGTCCGCTACTCATCGCTCAACTACAAAGACGGGCTCTCGGCCACGGGTAACCCTGGGGTGACGCGAAACTTCCCGCACACGCCCGGTATCGACGCGGCCGGTGTCGTGATTGAGTCGGAGCATCCGGGCTTCAAGAGCGGTGATGAGGTTGTGACCATCGGCTTTGACCTCGGTATGAATACGCCCGGAGGCTTCGGGGAGCGGATTTATGTGCCCGGCGGTTGGATCGTTCCGCTGCCGGCGGGTATGAGCCTCGAAGAGAGCATGATTCTCGGCACCGCCGGCTTTACCGCCGCGCTCTGTATCCACAAGCTCAAAAATGCGGGCATGACCCCGCAGAACGGGCCGATCCTTGTGACCGGGGCAACGGGCGGCGTCGGCTCCGTCGCCGTCATGCTGCTCGCACAGCTCGGCTACGAAGTGGCCGCGGTGACCGGCAAGGAAAGCCAGCACGATTTCTTAAAGCAGCTCGGCGCCTCCATCATCTTGTCGCGGGAGGATGCTCGTGACAGTGCAGATCGGCCCATGGGTAAGGAAACCTGGGGCGGCGTTGTCGATACGGTGGGCGGAGAGATTCTCTTTAACGCCGTGAAGTCCCTGCGCTACGGCATGAGCCTCGCTGCCTGCGGTCTCGTCGACTCACCGGCGATCCCGGCAACGGTGCTGCCCTTTATTCTGCGTCACGTGAATCTCCTTGGGGTGGATTCCGTGGAGCTGCCCATCGAGCAGAAAACAGAAATCTGGACGAAACTCGCCGGCCCCTGGAAGTTGCCCGAGCTTGCCGCGCTGAAGCAGACCTTAACCCTTGACGAGCTGTCGCCAGCGATTGACCGAATCCTTGCCGGAGAGATGGTCGGTCGGGGCGTTCTCGAACACGGCTGAAAGCACTCACGCAGACAAGCAGGCTGAATCGGGGCTCAGCCTGTGCTTGGTCCCGCCGCTTCCGCTTGATCTGAATCCCCGCGTTCTCAATCCCGTCGGAGCCTCGCTGAGAGCGCAATGGGGCTCGGATAGCGGAAGATCACCAGATAGCTTGAAACGAGCAGCGTGATCACCGTTGCCCCCTGGATAACGTGCGCCGCCTCGCTGCCGAGCAGACCGGCACCGATGGCTACGTAGCTTAAGAGCAGTGAGAACTCGCTCATCTGCCCGAGGCGATAGCCCACCTCCCAGCCGGTGCCCGCTGGCTCTTTCTGCAGTTTCAAGGCCAGTGCAAAGGTCGGCGGTTTGATCGCGACGAGGGCGGCGGCGAGGAACAGGGTCGGGAAAAGCACTTCCAGGAGCAGGCCCACGTCCAGCTGTGCGCCAACGGTGAAGAAAAACAGCACCAGGAAAAAGTCTCTCAGCGGGCGCAGGGATTCGGCGATGTACTGTGAGATTGGACTGGTTGCCAGGGAGACACCGGCGACAAAGGCGCCAATCTCGAAGGAAAGACCGCCGAGGGCGGCCACGCTCGCAAGACCGAGACACCAGCCGAGCGCGACGAGGAAAATGTACTCGTGAAAGGCGTCGAAGCGGCTGATCAGTGGCAGCAGGATGAAGCGTACGCCAGCAATGGCGGCGATGGTGAGCAACGGCAGGGCCACGAGGGCCGTGCCCAGTGATCCGGCGGTTTCCGTCCAGGAATCGCCGTAACTCCCGAGCAGGATAAGGCCGAGAATGGCGATCAGGTCCTGGATGAGCAGCAGGCTGACGACAATTTCGCCAACGTGCCGGTGGTGCAGCACCGTCGTTGGCAGAAGTTTGATCCCAAGAATGGTGCTTGAGAAAGTCACAGCCATGCCCGTTATTACGGCTTCCGTGGTGCTGAAGCCGAACACCTTCATGATCAGGTAGCCGACGCCAAAGAACACGGCCGTGCTTACTACGGCCGTAAAAGCGCCTTTACCGGCCATGTTCTTCAGTTTGGAAGGCGGCAGATCGAGGCCAACGAGGAACAGCAGGAAGATGATGCCGATCTCGCCGATTTCCGAGAGCAGCTGAGGATCAGCAACAAGCTTCATGCCGTGCGGGCCGAGGACGGCACCGACGACGATATAGGCAACAAGGAGCGGTTGGCGGGTGTAGAGAGCGGCCGACGCGACGACGGCCGCGCCGGCAAATATCAGAAAGAAGGACTCAACAACGCCAGTGCTATGCACCTCTCCTTATCCTTCGGTATGCCGGCTGCGGATCCAGCACCGAAGCTTGGTAGTAATCAGAGTGAGGCGCAAGGGTTGTGCCTGAATCGTTTGCTGCCGGGGGCAGCGTCCTGCCTTCGGGCATCTGAAACGTGTCGAAACCGCAGCGCTTCATGTAGTGGATGATGTCCGGGTGTACGTCGCCGACGGCACGAAGCTCACCGGCAAAGCCGAAACGGGTTCGCAGCAGCACGGCCAGGGATAGGCCGCGACCATCGTTGAAGGCCGGAAAGTTGATAGCGATGACCGGTGCATCAGTGAAGCGTGCTTCCGGCTCGTCTGTGGGCTCGAGGAGCAGGCCGCGACCGGAATCGGCTTCCCAGCTGTCGAGCGGCTCGAGGGCAAGACCGCCTTCGGCCGTTGCGCCGTTTGTGATGCTGGTGACTTCGATGACTTCGCCGTCGCGATTAAGCAGTGCCATAGAGGGCCTCCTTGAAGGGCTCGATACCCGTTCGTTGAAAGCAGGCCAGGAAGGTCTCGTCTTCCTGACGCAGCTGCACATGGGTGGAAAGGATCTTTTCGATCACCGGGACAACTTCGTCCCGGGCGACCGATGGCCCGACAATCTGGCCGAGGCTTGCGGCAGATTCTCCATGTCCTGAGTGGCCGCCGAGTGAAATCTGGTAGAACTCGCTGCCTTTTTTGTCGACCCCGAGAATGCCGATGTGGCCGACATGATGGTGGCCACAGGCGTTCATGCAGCCGGAAATGTTCAGGTCGATAGGCCCGAGATCGTGCTGATAGTCGAGGTCTTCAAGTTCCGCCTGAATGGCTTCGGCCACCGGGATGGATTTCGCGTTTGCCAGCGAGCAGTAGTCGCCGCCGGGGCAGCAGATGATGTCTGAGATGAGGCCCGCATTGGGTGCGGCGAGTTGCTGGGCGACCGCTTTCTCATAAAGCTCAAACAGGGATGCCACCGGCACGTCCGGGAGCACAAAGTTCTGTTCGTGGCTGATGCGGATTTCGCCGAAACCATATTCATCGGCCCAATCGGCCACGGCATCCATCTGGCCATCGGAGACATCGCCGGGCGGCACGCCGGTGATCTTGGTCGACAGGATCACCGAGGCCCAGCCGGCCTCGCGGTGCGGGTGGACGTTCTGCTCAACCCAGCGGCTGAAAGCCGGATTGGCCAGGCGCTCGGCTTCGAGATCACCGGTAGGGGCTTCCGGATAGGACGCCGGAACAAAATGCGCTTCCATGCGAGCGATTTCTTCGGCCGTCAGGGTGCTGGGCCCGTCTTCGAGGTGGGCCCATTCCGCG
>JBCDDI010000044.1:0-12574 GCA_039180365.1 Pseudomonadota bacterium | reverse complement strand
GGTTCTCCTCGCCGCCTGTCGGAAAGAAAACGTCGAAATGCGTGAAGCCGCCCTCGACCTCGGCCAGGTGAAACCTGCCGTTGTCGACATTGAGGCCCACGCCTTTCGACGTTTTCTTTCCGACAGGCGGCGAGGAGAACCTCCACCTGTTCGGGGTTGCGTTCGGAAAGCCCCTGCACTTCGAAGTCGATGGCAACTTCATCGAGGGGATAGGGAATGTACTGATCGGCTTCGACGGTGATCTGGTTTTCCATGTCATCGTCGGAGAGTTCGGCGTCCATTTCGATGGTCTTGGTGATCACCGCAGAACCGGCAACGGCTACCGCCGCCTGCTTGGCACTGCACTTCGAACGGCTGATCACCCGCTTGATGGCTTCACCTACCCCTTCCACATCGCTAATATTCTTTTCGACCACAGCGTTCGGCGGGAGCGGTTCTACCGCGTAGGCCTCCACACGGTAACGATCACTCGACTTGGAAAGTTCAAGAAGCTTTACGGATGTGGAGCTGATATCCAACCCGAGCATCAGGTTGGATTTCTTACTAAGGAATCCGAGCACGGTTAAATTTCCTTACTATCGCGGGCACTTACGTCCTATTTATGGCATTTAAGATTAAATACCAGGATTGCAGCAGCCGCAATCCGTTCCATGTTGTCTTGCCGCGAACATGACACTGATGTCCCGACGCGTCACGGCAACTATTATGTGGCTGGCCTTGTCAGGTTTATGTGCCGCAGTCCTCAGTCTCGCAGGCGTTTACCTCTATCTGAATCCCCAGATTCCCAAAGCTGAGACCTATCGCCACGTCCGTCTTGAGACGCCCCTCCGGGTCTACACGGCCGACGAGCAGCTGATCGCCGAGTTTGGTGAGCGGCGTCTCATTCCCGTAGCGCTCGCTGACGTGCCAGAGCCCTTTATACGGGCGCTCCTGGACACGGAAGACAAGCGGTTTTACGAACACAGCGGCGTCGATTTCCTGACCCTCGCCACGGCCGCCATGGAACTCGTCTGGAACATGGGTGAGATCACTCGCGGCGGCTCCACCATCACCATGCAGCTGCCCCGGAACCTCGGGACTTTCTCCCTCGATCAGCTCTTTATCCGCAAGTTCAAAGAGATCCTCCTGGCGCTGCAGATGGAGCGGGAGCTCTCGAAAGACGAGATCCTCGAGCTCTATATCAACGCCGTGCCCTTCGGTAAGCGGGCCTACGGCGCCCAGGCAGCTGCCTTTACCTATTACGGCAAGCCGCTTTCGGACTTGAACCTCGCCCAGTGGGCCATGCTCGCCGGCATTCCGCAGGCACCCAGCGCCGGGAACCCGATCAATGGCCCGGAGCGCGCCCTGAATCGGCGCAATCTGGTGCTCCGGCGCATGCTCGAACAGGGCTCCATTGATCAGGCTCAGTACGACGAGGCGCGCGCGGCGCCGATTACCGCCAGTGTGCACGGCCGGGACCTGGATGTCCCTGCGGCATTCCCCGCCGAATGGGTGAGAAGACAGCTCGTCAATCGCTATGACGATCTCTACACCGGCGGCTACGAAGTTGTCACGACGCTCCGCGGCAACCTTCAGACGGCGGCGGACGCAGCACTCCGCAAGGGCCTCAGCGACTACAGCCGCCGCCACGGCTACCGCGGTCCCGAGGACCAGCTGCTGATTGATGACGACAACCCGCTCGACGAAGACCGCGCCCGACGCACCCTGACGGGCATCCAGAGCTACGGCGGCCTGGCACCGGCCGTGGTCCTCGACGTGAGCGAAACTGAAGCCACGGTGGTCGCCGGGGGCTGGCCGGAGCCGATCCGCCTCGATCTCGACGCCGTTCGCTGGGCAAGAACCTTCATCGATCCGGATACCCGGGGCCCGGCAATTACCCGGGTGAACGACGTGCTGAGCGTTGGCGACGTGATTCGCGTGGACTATCTAGGCAAGGTTGTGCCGACAACAGATACAGACGCACCGCCGGAAGCAGAGGATCAGGAAGCGCCGGTGGCCGTCGACCGCTGGCGCCTTGCCCAACTCCCGGAGATTCAGGGCGCCCTGGTTTCCCTCGATCCCCGCACCGGCGCCGTACTTGCCCTCTCCGGCGGCTTTGACTTCGGCATGAACCAGTACAACCACGCCCTGCAGGCCGCCCGGCAACCCGGATCCGGCTTCAAGCCTTTCGTCTATTCAGCCGCCCTGGATGCAGGGGTCACACCCGCCAGTATCTTCATGGATGCGCCGCTGGTCTTCGATGACGAGAACCTCGAGTCTGAATACCGTCCGGACAACGACAACAACCGCTACAACGGCCCCACCCGGCTGCGGGAGGCTCTCTACCGGTCTATTAACCTCGTCTCCATGCGGGTGCTGCTCGACGTCGGTGCCGGCCAGATTCTCAATTTCGCGCCGCGCTTCGGCTTCGACACCCGCACTTTTCCCCGCAACACTCAGCTCGCCATCGGCGGCGGTACGATGGAAGTTACGCCCGTCGACATGGCAGCCGCCTATTCGGTGTTTGCCAACGGCGGCTGGACTGTGGAGCCGCACATCATCAGCTACCTTCGAGATCTTGAGGGCGAGGAGATCTTCCGCGCCCGCCATCCGATCGTCTGCGCGGAATGTGAGCAGGAAGAGGGTGGCATGGAGATCGTCGACGACACCGATCTGACAACCGGCGAACCCGCCAACCTCGAGGAGCTCTTCGCTGAAGCGGAAGCGCCCGGGAAATCGGAGACCGATGCGGACGCTGCAGAACCCGAAGTGTTGCCGCCGCTGATTGCCAGCCGTGCGATCGACGAGCGGAACGCCTGGATCATGCACAGCATGCTGCGCGACGTGGTCGCCCGCGGAACCGGGATTCGCGCCCGTCGTGCGCTGAACCGGTCTGACATCGCCGGCAAAACGGGCACAACCAACGATGCAGCAGACACCTGGTTCAACGGTTATCACCCAACAGTGGCAACCACGGTCTGGGTCGGCTTCCCGAATCACCAGGCTCTGGGCGCGAATGAATACGGCTCTAATCGCCCGCTGCCGATCTGGATCGACTACATGACCGAGGCGCTTAAAGGCGTTCCTGAGACCTTCCCCGATCAGCCGCCAGGCATCGTCACCCGGAAGATCGATCCGAGCAGCGGCGAACTCGCGTCACCGCGTAATTCAGAGGCGATTTTCGAGTATTTCCTTGCTGAACATCTGCCGGACGCAGCGCCTGTGACCGTTGATGACGAAAGGGAAGATGAATTGAAGGCGGTCGATATCTTCTGAACGGCCTCTTCGCCGGCGCGCTTAGCAGGCGCGTTCGCGGGCACGCGTTGCGGCCGCGTTTGGCGAGCCCGAACTACTGGACGATTTTGATGTAGTCGCCGGCGCGTGGCTCACCAATCGGATGCAGACCGTTAATCACCCGGAGCGTTTCTTCCGGATACGTCTTGATCGATGACTTCTTCGCCAGGCTGGCAAAGGTATCGTCCGGCCGCGCGGTCACCACGGCTATACGCTGATCGTTGGCAATCTTGAGGTCTTCGGCGGTCATGGCGCGGAAACCACCAAGCACTTCCAGCCAGGCCGCCTCAAAGGCCGCCTGGTCGCCACCACCCGGCCCCAGTTCACCGTTGAACAGATAGACACCGCCGTCCTTGTAGACCACGGCAATCTTCTTAGCGAGCGCCGTACCGGAGGCAACCTTCACATCCACCGTGTGCGCCGCGTAACCACTGACGTTGATGTCCTGGCCGTTTTCCACGTCATCCCGCTTCAGCGTTTTCTCGATGTATTCCGCCGGAGTCTGTTCATCCGACGGAGGATTCTGGCGCTGGACGCTGACGCGGATGTCCTGACCAAAAGGCGCCCGGCCAACGATCTCAACGGCCGTGTTCTGCACGTCCCAGCCTTCGGGATAGCGGACCACAACGCGCAGTCCGCCGTGGTAGTAGGTGGTGTCTTTGATGAGACCCGTGGTTGGCGCGTCGCCGTAGACAAGGCCGTCCATCATGCCCCAGAAGTCGCGCTCCGGCTCCATGAGCTCGTCCGGAAACAGGTGCAGGGACTTCTCCACAGCCTCGTGGAGGCGCTTGTCATTCTTCGGGTGGCTGGCGAAGAGACCGTGATAAACCTGCGGCTGACGCAGCACGTTCTTGGCAAAGAGTGAGTGGTCTTTAAGCACGTGGATCACATCGATCATCGCCAGCGGGTTGTAGCCGGCCAGGGCCAGGAACTCGCCGCCGTACTCATCCGCTTCGAGCTCAAGGTCGCGTCGGTAGCCGGAGGTGAGCGTTGCCGTCGCCGTGTTGGAGAGATCGGAGATGGCTCCGGTCCCGGTCAGCACCGAGCCAACAATACCGGCGACGGAGCCCATCATATTCAACACGTTGGCGCGCCTGGCGTGGCTGCCGACCACGTGACCAATCTCATGGCCAATAACGCCGGCCAGTTCATCTTCAGAGCGGGTGTAGGTAATCAGGCCGCGGTGAATAAAGATGTAGCCGTCCGGCAGAGCGAAGGCGTTAACCGACGTCTCGTCCACGACGTAGAAGTGGTATTCCTTGCCCCGATCCGCGCTCACCTCAACGAGACGCTGGCCAATCTCATCCACATAGGCCTGCCACTCGGGGTCTTCATAGAGACCACCATTCTCAAGAAACGTCTGATAAAGCTTCTCGCCGGGTCCGGCGTGAGCGACGCCAACACTGATCAAGAGCAGCGCGGCAACGAGCGCCTGCATAAGGCTGCGGAAACGGCGATATCGGGGAACGGAAACTGTCATGGATGCCTGCTCAAGGTCCTTAAGAATTAGACCGCAAAATCCAGCACGGTTCATCAGCCCGGAATGGCAAGGAGACTGCCGGAAGCAATGTGAACGGAAGCTGAATGGGGTTTCAGCCCCGCTCCAGCACCCCGCCTGGGTTCAGCAGCAGCTGGAGGTGGTTCCCAACAGCAAAACGCCCGGCCAAGGCCGGGCGCTGCTGCAGGCGTTGTGGCGGGTGTTCCTGGAGCACTTACACCAGGTGCCGCAACGCAACGCTGGATCAGCTCGATACGGTACGGTTGCCGAAGCGCTTGCGGAAACGCTCAACGCGACCGCCGGAATCTAGGATCTTCTGCTTGCCCGTGTAGAACGGATGGCAGGAAGAGCAAACCTCGAGATGGATGTCGGACTCCAGGGTTGAACTGATCTCCATGACGTTGCCGCAGCTGCACGTCGCCTTGATCTTGCGGTACTCCGGATGAATGTCTGGTTTCATAGCAGACCCCCTGAAAAAGGGCGCGGATTTTAGGCCGCTGGTCCGCAGAAGGCAATCCCTCCCACGCCGGGGACGGCTATCTCCGCCGCGCAGCAGCGCCGAGGCCGTTAGAATGCGCGCCATGACCCCGATTCGCGTCGCCAGGGTGGCACTGCCAGTGCCCCTGCACCGCCAGTTCGACTACTCGATCCCCGACGAGGCCGCCATGCCGGACGTCGGCGCCCGGGTGCTTGTGCCTTTTGCCGGGCGGCGCCTGGTTGGCATCGTCACGGCGCTGAATCCGGAAGACGCGCATGAAAAAGTCAAACCAATTGCCAGAATCCTCGATGAGGAAAGTGTGTTCGGAGAGGAAGTCCTCGGCATCGGCCGCTGGCTCGCAAGCTACTACCAGCACCCCCTTGGTGAGGTGCTGACTACGCTGCTGCCGAGCGCAGCGCGACGACCTGAGCCCCTGCAGATCCGCCGGGAAGAACGCTGGGAGGCTGCCGTCGGCGAGGCAGCGCTCGGCCGCGCGCCGAAACAGCGTGCCCTCTTTGAACACCTGCTCGCCGCGGGTGCTCCTGTGACTGCAGCTGCCCTAAAGGAAGCCGGCTCCGAGCGAACGCATCTGCGGGCCCTTGCCGCCAAGGGTCTGGTTCGACGCGCCGCTGAGACGACCGCCCGCGGCCAGGTCGTCACCGCCGTGGGCGACAAGCCGGTGCTCAATCACGAGCAGACCCAGGTGCTCGAGCGCCTAGAGGCCGCGCAAGGGTTCTTCCCGGCGCTTCTCGATGGGATCACCGGCAGCGGCAAGACCGAGGTGTATCTGCGCTTCATGGAAATTGTGCTGGCCCGCGGCAAGCAGGTGCTCGTGCTGGTGCCTGAGATCGCCCTTACTCCCCAGACCCTGGCGCGGTTCCAGGCCCGCTTCGGCACGGCGGCCGTGATGCATTCAAATCTGAACGATCAGGCAAGGCTGCAGGTCTGGCTGAAGGCGCGAAGCCACGAGTTACCGATTCTCATCGGCACCCGCTCCGCGGTGCTGACCCCCTTCGCTGATCTCGGGCTGATTGTTGTCGATGAAGAACATGATGCCTCCTTCAAACAGACCGATGGCCTGCGCTACTCAGCCCGGGATCTGGCCGTTAAGCGGGCCCGGGATCTGAATATTCCGCTGATTCTGGGCAGCGCGACGCCGTCCTTCGAATCAATGCAGAACGCGCTCACAGGCCGCTACGAGCACTTGCGCCTTACGGAGCGCGCCGGCGGTGCATCGCTGCCTGAGTTTCGACTCATCGACATCCGCGGCCATCAGCTGGATGGCGGCCTGTCGGAGACGCTGCTCCAGGCCATCGGCCGCACCCTCGATGCGGGGGGGCAGGCACTGGTGTTCATCAACCGCCGCGGTTTTGCGCCCTCGCTGATCTGCGCCAGCTGCAACTGGCAGGGCGACTGTCCCAGCTGCGACTGGCCCATGACCATGCACCAGCGGCCCCCGGCAATGATCTGTCACCACTGCGGTTATCGGGAGCCGCTGCCCAATGCCTGCCCGGCTTGCGGCTCTACCGCGCTGATCCCCGTCGGCAGTGGCACCCAGCGCTGTGAAGACGTGCTGACCGAACGTTTTCCTGAAGTGCCCGTCTATCGCATCGACCGGGACACAACCCGCAGCCAGCGGCGCCTTGAGGAACGGCTCCAGGCTATCGGGAATGGCGAACCGGCAATCCTCGTCGGCACCCAGATGCTCGCCAAGGGGCATCACTTTCCCGACGTCACCCTCGTCGCCATCATCAACGCCGACGGCGGCTTTATGAGTCCCGACTTCCGCGCCCCGGAGCGCACGGCACAGCTTATCGTGCAGGTTGCCGGACGCGCCGGTCGGGCCGAACGGCCGGGTACGGTTTATGTGCAGACCTATCAACCCGAAAGCCCGGTGCTCGGCACTCTGCTTCGCGAGGGTTACGGCGCTTTTGCCAGAGAAGAACTGGACCGTCGGGCCGAGGCCGGTCTGCCGCCGCATCTGCCCATGGCCCTGCTCCGGGCTGAAGCGCCGGACGGCGAAGCAGCCTTAAGCTGGCTGAAGCAGCTCAAAGAGCGCCTGGGGCCCGGCGCTGAGGCCTATGGGCCAGCACCCGCTCTCATGCCACGGGTGGCCGATCGCATCCGCCAGCAGCTTATGGTCATCGCCAACGACCGTGGCGCCCTGCACCGCGCTCTGGCGCCATTGAAGCTGATCGAGGATGCGCCCCGGCAGGTGCGCTGGTCCGTCGATGTGGATCCCTACGACAGCTACTGAGGCGCCGGTCTTCAGGAGTTGGCGCTTGTGCCGCTACCCCGCAGGTGAGTTCAAGGATCTGCTGACCTATCATGCGCGCCATGCCCCGCGACTACGCCCGAAGTTCCCGCAAAAGCACCTCCCGCTCGAGCAGCCGGCGGAGTGCGCCGGCGAAGCAATCACCGGCCAGACAGCGTAAGCCGAAGCCCCGCAAATCCTCGGGCAAAGGGCGGCAGGCAGACGTCCGCGGTATCTGGAGCGCGCCCAGCTTCTCTGCCGGCGTGATCTTCGGCGCCGTGCTGGTGCTGCTGGCGAGCTACGCGCCGGTCGCCTTTGAAGAAACCGTGGAAGCCGTGCGCGATCCGGTCGTGGAACCTGATCAGGTGACCTTCGAGTACGACGACAACTACGAGTACGAAGACCTCCTCGAAGAGCGCGAGGTCGTTACCAACCCCGGGGCCTATCCGGCGGAGTTCCCGGACGAGGATCCCAACGGGCCGCAGCCCCGCTACGAGATTCAAGCCACCTCCCTGCGCTCCGAGGGCAAAGCCCGAAGCGTTTCCAGGGAGCTCGTGGCTATGGGCCTGAATGCCCGCTACGAGCGGGTCGAACTTGGGACAGGCGTCTGGTATCGGGTGACCGTGGGTCCCTTCAGCTCCCGGCGGGAGGCGGATCGGGTCATGAATCGCCTCCGGGAGAAAAACCTCACGCCACGGCTCGATAAGCTCGTCTGATCCGCTGCCGACCCGCGTCGATTCGGTCGTAAGCCGGTCGCAATCCGGTCTAATCAACGCGGTGGAAAAGGAAGGCAGGCTTTTCCGCTCCTGACCATTGAAAGCACCCCGAGGCGCCCCCAGTATCCTCTTTCGTCCATCGATCAGGTATTTCGCGTGGTAGAGCAGTTCCACGGCACCACCATCGTCTGCGCCCGCACGGCAACGCAGGTCGCCATCGGCGGTGACGGCCAGGTGTCCCTCGGGCAGACCATCATGAAGGGCAACGCCCGGAAGGTGCGCCGCCTCTACAACGAGAAAGTGCTCGCGGGCTTCGCCGGCGGAACCGCCGATGCCTTTACGCTCTTCGAGCGCTTCGAAGGTGCGCTGGAGAAGTGCTCCGGCAACCTCGTCCGTGCCGCCGTTGAGCTAGCCAAAGACTGGCGCTCCGACCGGGCGCTCCGACGCCTCGAGGCCATGCTGCTGGTCGCTGATAAGGAGGCATCGCTGCTTGTCTCAGGTACCGGCGACGTTATTGAGCCGGAGTCCGGGGTGATTGCCATTGGCTCCGGCGGACCCTTCGCGCAGGCGGCAGCCCGGGCCCTGGAAGAGAACACGGAGCTTGGCGCTGAGGCCATGGTGGAGAAAGCCCTCACCATCGCCGCCGACATCTGCGTGTACACGAACCACCATCGCACCATCGAGGTGCTCGACCTCTGAGCGTAGCAGCCGCGCCCAGCATCGCCGGCCCTGAACCAAACGCCAGCCCAACGCCATCGCGAGGCAAAGCATGATCATGACCCCCCGAGAAATCGTCCACGAGCTGGACCGCCACATCATCGGCCAGGACGACGCGAAACGCGCCGTTGCCATCGCGCTGCGCAATCGCTGGCGACGAATGCAGCTCGCCGAAGAGATGCGTGACGAGATCACCCCGAAAAATATCCTGATGATTGGCCCTACCGGCGTGGGGAAAACGGAAATCGCCCGGCGCCTGGCCAGGCTCGCCAATGCTCCCTTCATCAAAGTGGAAGCCACCAAGTTCACCGAGGTGGGCTATGTCGGCCGGGACGTGGAATCCATTGTTCGAGATCTGGCTGACGTCGCGGTGAAGATGCTGCGAGAGGCGCAGATCAATCAGGTGCAGCATCGGGCCGACGACGTCGCCGAGGAAAGGATCCTCGATGCGCTGCTACCGGCGCCACGCGCGGTGGGTTTCGGCAACGATGGCGAAGCTGAAGCGGACACGGCCGAGTCGAGCACGCGGCAGGTGTTCCGCAAGAAGCTCCGCGAGGGTGAACTCGACGACAAGGAAATCGATGTTGAAATCGACACCTCGCCGCTGGGCGTGGAGATCATGGCACCGCCGGGCATGGAGGAGATGACCAGCCAGCTGCAGAACATGTTCTCTAACCTCGGGCAGGGCAAGAAGAAGACCGCGCGCCTGAAGGTGAAAGACGCGCTGAAGAAGATCCGCGAAGAAGAGGCAGCCAAGCTCGTTAACGAAGATGAGATCAAGGCTGGCGCCATCGACGCCGTGGAGCAGACGGGCATCGTCTTCATCGACGAACTCGACAAGGTCGCCAAGCGCAGTGAAGGCGTGGGTGCCGACGTTTCCCGGGAGGGCGTGCAACGGGACCTGCTGCCGCTGATCGAAGGCTGCACGGTCTCCACCAAATACGGCATGGTCAAAACCGATCACATCCTGTTTATCGCTTCCGGGGCTTTCCATCTGGCGAAACCTTCCGACCTGATCCCCGAGCTCCAGGGACGGCTGCCGATCCGCGTTGAACTCGGCGCACTGACGCCCGAGGACTTCAAGCGCATCCTCACAGAGCCGAACGCCTCCCTTACGGAGCAGTACCAGGCCCTCCTGGCCACCGAGGGCCTCGAGATTTCCTTCACCAGCGACGGACTCGAGCGCATCGCCGAACTCGCCTGGCAGGTGAATGAGGGCACCGAAAACATCGGCGCCCGCCGCCTGCACACGCTCATGGAACGGCTGCTCGAGGAGATCTCCTTCCAGGCGACAGAAAAAGGTGGCCAAGCTCTCGAGGTCAACGCCGACTACGTTAACGAGCACCTTGCGGCCCTGGTGAAGAACCAGGACCTGTCGCGCTACATCCTCTAAGCTCGGCGCTTTGCTCTCGAAGGGCCGGTAAGTTCGAACCCAATGCAGCCACCGCGGAAGATCAACTACCACCGTCAGTCGAAGCGCCTCGATCTCGAATTCGAGGATCTGAGCTGCTCGCTGCCGGCCGAGCTGCTGCGCGTTTACAGCCCCTCCGCTGAGGTTCGCGGCCATTCGAGCGAGGAGCGCAAGCTGCAGACGGGCAAAAAGCATGTCGCCATCACGGGCATAGAACCCGTGGGCAACTACGCTATTCGTCTGACCTTCGACGACGGCCACGACTCCGGCATCTACGCCTGGGAATACCTGCGTGATCTCGACAGCAATCAGGCCCAGTACTTCGAGGCCTACCTTGCGGAACTGAAAGCTGCGAACGCCTCAAGACTGCCGACGATCCCTGTCGGCCACTTCACGCCAAGAAAGGACTGAGACCCTGCCCGGAGCGTTTGGTCCGCTGCTGGGCCGGGCGTAAACTGAGCGGGTACGGCAATTGAAGTATCTGCCATGAGCAACGTGGATTTTGGCCACCGGAAGGTGGCGCCTGACGAGAAAACGCGCCTGGTCCGAGGTGTGTTCGAGAGCGTGGCCGAAAACTACGACCTCATGAACGACCTCATGTCCTTCGGCACCCATCGGGTGATGAAGCGCATGACCCTGGAGATGTCCGGCGTGCGGGCCGGGGACCAGGTGCTGGACCTGGCCGGCGGCACCGGCGACCTTGCCGCGCTCTTCGCCCCGGTCGTGGGCAGCAGCGGAACCGTGATTCTCGCTGACATCAATTCGGAAATGATGCGAGTCGGTCGGGATCGACTCCTGGACCGGGGTCTGGCCCAGGTTGCCTTCTGTCAGGCAAACGGCGAGCACCTGCCTTTCGCCGATGGCACATTCGACTGCATCACCATCGGCTTCGGCCTGAGAAACTTCACTGATAAGGTCGCCGCCCTCGCCGAGCTCCGCCGCGTGCTCACCCCCGGCGGGCGGCTGCTCGTCCTCGAGTTCTCGAAACCGGAAAACCCCGTGATCGAGGCTGGTTATAAAGCCTTTCAATCGCTCTGGCCGGGCATGGGCCGGTTTCTCCTTGGCGATGCAGACAGCTATCGCTATCTGGTTGAGTCCATCGAAGTCCATCCCTCACAGAAGGCTTTGAAGCTCATGATGGAAGACGCCGGTTTTGCGAGCGTCAGCTACCACAACCTGCTTACCGGCGTTGCTGCGATCCACCGCGGCGTGGCCCCCTGACGCAGGAGCGGCGGGATGAGCGGTACAGATCAGGCGCGCACCTCAGGGTCACCGCTGGAGAGCAGTCTCGCGCGGCTCTTCGGCACCCTCGGAAATGCAACGCTGGATCTCGACCCCGCTTCAAAACCAAGGCTCAGCGCCCTGGCCGGCAGGAGCGCGCGCTTTGAGATCGTGCCCCCCTGGCCTGAGCAACCGACCCGGCCTCTGACGGTGCTGGTGACGGCTGCTGGCCTCGAGCTTTCCGCATCCCGGGATCAGGAACCCCACGTCATCGTCACCGGCACCCTCCCGGCGATCCTCTTGAGCTTTGCCCGACCGGAGGATCCGGCGGGGCTCCGGATCGACGGCGATGAAGCAACGCTCGCGGCCATTGCCGATCTGCTCCGCAACCTGGAACCCGATCTCTCACGGCCCCTCGGCAATGTGCTTGGGGAAAGCTTTGCTAACGACCTGATTGGCGCCGCGGAAGCGGGCATCGCCTTTCTCAAGTCCGCCGCAGAAAGCGTCGCCGGTGAAGTGCAGGCCCAGGCGGAACAGGCCTACGTTGCCGAAACAGAGTTTGCCGGGCTCATGGAACGACGCGACGCGCTACGCCTGCGCCTGGATCGTCTGGCTGCCCGGACAGGACTGCTGGAGAACCAGGACTGATGCTGCCAGGCGCTGCGCGGGAGCAGTCGAGCGAACCTTCGCTCCTGCGTTCGTTACGTATCGTGCGCACGGTCGCGCGCTACAGACTTGATACGCTCATCGCACCCTACGCACCGGAGCGGCTCAAGTGGCTGTTCCGTTTTTCTCCCCTGCGGCTCCTGCCCGTCGGCGAACGCAGCCGCGGCGAACGCCTGAAACTGGCCCTCTCGGAACTCGGGCCCGTCTTCATCAAATTTGGCCAGCTCCTGTCGACGCGGCGGGATCTGATTCCGCTCGATATTGCCGACGAGCTCGCCGAACTCCAGGACGCAGTGCCCCCGTTCCCGGGCCAGAAAGCCCGGGCGCTCGTGGCAGAAGC